>NZ_JBEPDM010000023.1:34867-112970 GCF_040300305.1 Streptomyces sp. NPDC000410 | reverse complement strand
CCCCGCCCCCCCCCCCGTGGGGGGGGCTCCGCCCCCGAACCCCCGCTCCTCAATCGCCGGAGGGGCTGGTTATGGGGGCCTGGGGGCACAGCCCCCAGTTCCGGGAAGGGGCGGGTAGGGGAACAAGCCCGCCGCAGGCGCCCCTCACCCCCCACACACAAACGCGGCGGCGCCTACAGATTGCCGCGCTTCGCCTGCTCGCGTTCGATCGCCTCGAAGAGCGCCTTGAAGTTGCCCTTGCCGAAGCCCATCGAGCCGTGCCGCTCGATGAGTTCGAAGAACACCGTCGGGCGGTCCTGGACCGGCTTCGTGAAGATCTGGAGCAGGTAGCCGTCCTCGTCCCGGTCCGCGAGGATCTTCAGCTCGCGCAGGGTGTCGACCGGGACGCGGGTGTCGCCGACCCACTCCCCCAGCGTGTCGTAGTACGAGTCGGGCGTGTCCAGGAACTGGACGCCGGCCGCGCGCATGGTGCGTACCGTCTCCACGATGTCGTTCGTGGCGAGTGCGATGTGCTGGACACCGGCCCCGCCGTAGAACTCCAGATACTCGTCGATCTGCGACTTCTTCTTCGCGATCGCGGGCTCGTTGATCGGGAACTTCACCTTGAGCGTGCCGTCGGCGACGACCTTCGACATCAGCGCCGAGTACTCGGTCGCGATGTCGTCGCCGACGAACTCCTTCATGTTCGTGAAGCCCATGACCTTGTTGTAGAAGGCCACCCATTCGTTCATCTTGCCGAGCTCGACGTTGCCGACGCAGTGGTCGATCGCCTGGAACGTGCGCTTGGCCGGGGGCGCGACGAGCGGCTCGACCGCGGCGAAGCCGGGCAGGTAGGGGCCGTCGTAGCCGGAGCGGTCGACCAGGGTGTGGCGGGTGCTGCCGTACGTCGCGATCGCGGCGAGCACGACGGTGCCGTGCTCGTCCTTGACCTCGTACGGCGCCTCGATCCCGCGCGCGCCGTGCTCGACGGCGTACGCGTACGCCGCACGCGCGTCCGGCACCTCGATGGCGAGGTCGACCACGCCGTCGCCGTGCGCGGCGACGTGGTCCGCGAGGAAGCGGCCCCGGTCGGTGGTGGGCTTGATCACGGAGGTGAGCACGAAGCGGGCGGCGCCGTTGGTCAGGACGTACGACGCGGTCTCCCGACTGCCCGTCTCCGGTCCGGAGTAGGCGACGAGCTTCATGCCGAAGGCCGTGGAGTAGTAGTGCGCGGCCTGCTTGGCGTTACCGACGGCGAAGACGACCGCGTCCATCCCCTTGACCGGGAAGGGGTCTGCCTGCCGGGCGGTGTGGGGGGTGTCAGCCAGGATCTCAGTCATGGCCGCAGACTCCCCCCGTTCCACAAGGTGCGCAATAGTTTGTGTATCGACTGGGCAACCTGCCCAGCAGATGCCCGTTTTACAGGGGCGTTCTGTACAGGATGACCACCCGGAGGGCCCTCGTGGCGATCGATCATCTGGACGGCCGGCTCATCGTGCTCCTCGCCCGGGAGCCGCGGATCGGCGTGCTGGAGGCGTCCCGTCGGCTCGGCGTGGCACGCGGCACGGTCCAGGCACGGCTGGACCGGCTGCAGTCGAACGGCGTCATCCGGGGCTTCGGGCCCGATGTCGACCCGGCGGCGCTCGGCTATCCCGTCACCGCGTTCGCGACGCTGGAGATCAAGCAGGGACAGGGCGCGGACGTACGGGCGCATCTGAGCACCGTCCCCGAGGTGCTGGAGCTGCACACCACCACCGGGCACGGCGACATGCTCTGCCGACTGGTCGCCCGCTCGAACGCGGACCTTCAGCGCGTGATCGACCGGGTCGTCGGGTTCGCCGGGATCGTGCGGGCGTCCACGGCGATTGTCATGGAAAACCCCGTGCCGCACCGGGTCATCCCGCTGGTGGAGCAGGCCGCGCGGGACTCCGAGGCCGACGGCGGGGTCAGCAGGTAGGGACCTTGGTCTCGTCCCGCTGCAGGAGCCGGAGCGACTCCACGGCGTCCTTCAGCGTGGTGACGGGGATCAGCCGCATCGTCTTGGGGAGCGAGGCGTGCGCGTCGTAGCACTCGGCCTTCGGGACGAGGAACACGGTCGCCCCGTCGCGGGCCGCGGCCTGCGTCTTGAGGGCCACGCCGCCGACCGCGCCGACCTTGCCGTCGGCGGTGATCGTGCCCGTACCGGCGATGTTGCGGCCGCCGGTCAGCTCGCCGCCCGAGCCGTCGCCGTCGAGCTTGTCGACGATGCCGAGGGAGAAGAGGAGCCCGGCGCTGGGCCCGCCGACCTCCGCGAGGTTCAGCGCGACCTTCACGGTCTTCGGGTCCTCGCCGAGGTAGCCGAGGGCTGCCTGCACCGCGCTGTCCTGCGACTCCTTCATCTGGGCGGTGTTGTACTTCTCGATGTCCTTGTCGGACTTCCCGGCCGGGTAGACGGAGTCCCGCGGCAGCACGGCCCGGTCCTCCCGGATCCAGGCGTCGACGACCTCGCCGAGGCCGACGTCGGCGGACGGCCCCGTCGCCACGATCGTGGTCATCCGCAGCTGCCCCTTGGTCTCCCGGGCCGTCGCCCCGGAGATCGAGATGACCGGCTTCCCCCGGTCCTTCCCCAGCACGTTCGTGGTCTGTCCGGGCTGAGCCAACGTGAACGGCAGCGGCGCGAGCCCGACGACGCCGAAGAGGGCGGCGACAGGGAGGGCGCAGACGGCGAGGGTCCAGGGGCGCGAGAGGCGGGAGAGCACAGCGCCAATCTAGTCGGTACGCGGCCGGGGCGTACGGGGGCCGGTGGGGCATCGTGGCCGGTGGGGCATCGTGGCCGGTGGGGCATCGTGGCCGGGCGCCTGCGGCGGGCTTCCTTCCCCTACCCGCCCCTTCCCGAAAACTGGGGGCAAGCCCCCAGACCCCCTGTACGGCCTTCGGCCGTGTCCTCAATCTCCCCCTACGCCCTGGCGGGCGTGGGGGGACCCCCAGACGGGCTGGAAAATCCAGCCCCGCCGGCGATTGAGGCGCGGGGTCCGGGGCGGAGCCCCGGCGGGGGTTCGGGGGCGGAGCCCCCGGGTCAGCGCAGGGCGTCGGCGACCTCGCGGGCCGCGTCCACCACGCGGGGGCCCACCCGTTCCGGGACGGAGTCGGCCAGCATGACGACTCCCACGCTGCCCTCTATCCCGGTGACGCCGATCAGCGGCGCCGCCGCCCCGCTCGCGCCCGCCTCCAGTTCGCCGTGGGTGAGGGTGTACGTGGGCTCGGTGAGGCCGCCCTGGCGGGCGGCGAGGATGGCCTTGCCCGCGGCGCCCCGGTCCAGCGGGTGGCGGAAGCCGGCCCGGTAGGCGACGTGGTAATCGGTCCAGGTCGGTTCGACGACCGCGACCGCGAGCGCCTCCGCCCCGTCGACGAGCGTCAGATGGGCCGTGGCCCCGATGTCCTCGGCGAGCGACCGCAGCGCGGGCAGCGCGGCCTCCCGCACCAGCGGGTGCACCTGGCGGCCCAGGCGCAGCACGCCCAGTCCCACCCGGGCCCGGCCGCCGAGGTCACGGCGGACCAGGGCGTGCTGCTCCAGCGTGGCGAGCAGACGGTAGACGACGGTCCTGTTGACGCCGAGTCGGTTGGACAACTCGGTGACGGTCAGACCGTGGTCGGTGTCGGCGAGCAGTTTGAGGACACGCAGTCCTCGGTCGAGCGTCTGGGAAGTTTCCGCGGTCACGACGCCCTCTCCTTCGGAGTGAAGTGGCGGCGACGCTCTGCGGGCGGGCAGCGGCACCGGTCCCACGGGCCACGCACGCTCGGAAAGGCCGCCGGCAGGCCCTGGCACACCGGCTGCGCTCCGAGGCGGCGCTGCCACGGGGCGTTGTCAATGCGGGGAATGTAGCGACACGCTCCGCTCAGCGGAAGACCTCGTCCAGAATCCGGGCATTGCGACCGCTCCAAATCACCCAATGCCCGGCATTCGCCGCCGGACCGGGACATTCAGCGCATCCGCGTCGCCCACTCCTGCACCTTCTTGATCCGCTCACGGATCTGCCCCGCCGTCGCCTCCGCGCTCGGCGGCCCTCCGCACACCCGCCGCAGCTCGGTGTGGATCACCCCGTGCGGCTTGCCGCTCTGGTGGACGTACGCGCCGACCATCGTATTGAGCTGCTTCCTCAGCTCCAGCAGGTCCTTGTGCGAAACCACGGGACGCCGGTCGGCCGGAAGCTCCAGCAGATCGGCCTCCTCGTCCGGCTTCCTGCGGCTGTGCGCGATCTGCCGCGCCTGCCGCTTCTGGAGCAGCAGCTGCACCTGGTCCGGCTCCAGCAGCCCGGGGATGCCGAGGTAGTCCTGCTCCTCCTCGCTTCCCGGGTGCGCCTGCATGCCGAACTCGGCGCCGTTGTACATCACCCGGTCGAAGACCGCGTCGGACTCCAGGGCCTCGAAGGGCAGCATGTCCTGCTCCCCGGTGTCCTCGTCCTGCTGCTTCTCGGCCTCCGCCATCTCCTTCTCGGACTCGGCGTACGGGTCCTCGTCCCCGTCCTTCTTCGGCTTGTCGAGGACGTGGTCGCGCTCGACCTCCATCTCGTTGGCGAAGCCGAGCAGGTTCGGGATCGTCGGAAGGAACACGGACGCGGTCTCACCGCGCCTGCGCGAACGTACGAAACGGCCGACCGCCTGGGCGAAGAAGAGCGGCGTCGAAATCGTCGTGGCGTACACACCCACGGCGAGCCGTGGCACGTCGACACCTTCGGACACCATGCGGACGGCGACCATCCACCGGTCGTCGTTCTCGCTGAACTCGTCGATCCGCTTCGACGCGCCCGCGTCGTCGGAAAGCACGACCGTCGCCTTCGTGCCCGTGATCTCGCGGATGAGCTTGGCGTACGCGCGCGCCGAGTCCTGGTCGGAGGCGATGACCAGGCCACCCGCGTCCGGGATGCCCTTCCTGACCTCGGTCAGCCGCTGGTCGGCGGCGCGCAGCACGTTCGGCATCCAGTCGCCGCGCGGGTCGAGCGCGGTGCGCCAGGCCTGCGAGACGGCGTCCTTGGTCATCGGCTCGCCGAGCCGCGCGGCGACCTCGTCACCGGCCTTGGTACGCCAGCGCATGTTGCCGCTGTAGGAGAGGAAGATGACGGGGCGGACGACGCCGTCGCCCAGCGCGTTGCCGTAGCCGTACGTGTAGTCGGCGGCCGATCGCCGGATCCCGTCGTTGCCCTCCTCGTACGTCACGAAGGGGATGGGGTTCGTGTCGGAGCGGAAGGGCGTACCGGTGAGCGCGAGCCGGCGGGTCGCCGGTTCGAACGCCTCCAGGCACGCCTCGCCCCACGACTTGGAGTCGCCGGCGTGGTGGATCTCGTCGAGGATGACGAGCGTCTTGCGCTGCTCGCAGCGGTTGCGGTGCAGCATCGGGCGGACGCCGACACCGGCGTAGGTCACGGCGACGCCGTGGTATTCCTTGCTCAGCGGGCCCGCGCTGTAGTCCGGGTCCAGCTTGATGCCTATCCGTGCGGCCGCCGCCGCCCACTGCTTCTTCAGGTGCTCGGTCGGGGCGACCACGGTGACCTGCTGCACGACGTGGTGGTGCAGCAGCCAGGACGCGAGGGTGAGCGCGAAGGTCGTCTTACCGGCGCCCGGGGTCGCCACCGCGAGGAAGTCGCGGGGCTGCTCCTGGACGTACTTCTCCATGGCGCCCTGCTGCCAGGCGCGCAGCTTTCCGGCCGTGCCCCACGGGGCGCGGCCGGGGAAGGCGGGTGAGAGGTGATGGGAGGTGGTGGCGGTGGTAGTCACGGTCTCCGGTTCGACGCTCGTCCAGATACGACAACCGGGCCACCTTACCGGCGGCCCGGCTGGATCCCGGCGCGAACGCCCCGTAGACCCACGAGGTGGGACTCAGCTCACGTCGCCTCGTGCAGACCGCGCAAGCGGCGCGCGATCAGCGTGACGTCCTCCAGATCACCGGTGGCCACCTCGATGACCAGTTTGTACGCCTCGTCCTGGTCGACATCGACCATCTCGGTACCGTTGAAGTCGAGGAAGACGACCGTGCACATCCAAGCCATGCGCTTATTGCCGTCCACCAGCGGGTGGTTCACCGCCAGCGACTGGAGCAGGGCCGCGGCCTTCTCGAAGAGCTCCGTGTACGCCTCGATGCCGAACATCTGCGACTGCGGCCGGTGCAGCGCCGAGCTGAGCAGACCCAGGTCCCGTACCGCGACCTGCTGGCCCGCGCAGGCGAGCTCCGCCAGGTCCAGGGCTTCCTGGACGGTCAGGTACTTCACTACTCCCCCAGGCGCTTCAGCAGGTCCGCATGACGCACCGCGTACTTGGCGCCGAGCTTGCGGACCGCCTCACGGTCGGCCTCCTGCTCCAGATACCGGTCGATCGCCTGAAGCACTATGGCGTGCATGCTGCGCCCCTCTTCCTCGGCGCGGAGCTTGAGGGCCTCTTGCTGGTCGTCGCGGAGACGGAGGTTCATAGCCATACCGTGATGGTACCAATCATGGGGCCACTTTGGTATCACTCGTGCGAGGGAACGACCCTCAGCCTCGTCGCCACCCAGGCCCCCGCCAGCGCCACGCCCGCCATCGGCAGGAACACCGCCGCGAAGGCCACCGGGTGGGAGCCCGCTCCTCCGGCGGCGGACGCCGCGTGTGCGCCCACCGCGCCCCCGCCGAGCGCGGCGAACGCCGCGCCGCCCGCCGCGAGGAGCATGACGTTCGACAGCGCGTCCGAGATCTGCAGCGCCGCGGAGTTCGAGCCCGCCTCCTCCGGGGCGGACAGCTTCAGCAGCAGCACGCTCGAGGAGCTGATCACCAGCCCCATCCCGAAGCAGCCCCAGCCCCACGCGAGGCCGACGATCCACACCGGCACGGACGCGATCAGCACGCTCGGCGCGGTCGCTATCGCCGCCGCGACCAGCACCATGCCCGCGACCGTGAGCTTCTCCCGGTGCGGCTCCACGCGTGGCCGGGACTGGACGTACGAGCCCAGCGCCCAGGTCGCCCCGCCCACCGCGAGTGACATCCCGGCGAGCGTCGGCGACAGGCCGCGCTGGGTGACCAGCATCAGCGGTACGAAGGACTCCGCGGCGATGAACGAGCCGGCGGCCACGCCGCGCAGCAGCACCACGGAGGGCAGCCCGCGCGCGCCCCGGAACGTGCCCCGTGGCAGCAACCCCAGCGCGGCGGGCACGAGCAGCCCGGCGCCCACCAGCGCCGGGAGCAGCGACAGCCACGTGAGGTCCTGGGCGGCGTACTGGAGCAGCCCGGTCCCCAGCGAGATCGCGAACGCGAGCCGGACGCGGCGCGCGTCGAACGCCGGGGCGGGTGCGGTCGCGTCGACGGGCCCCGACGCCGTGCGCCGTATCGCGGGCAGCGCGAGGGCCAGGGGCACGACGACCAGCACCGGGATGCCGATGAACACCCAGCGCCAGCCGAGCTGTTCGGTGACCGTGCCGGACACGAGCGGACCGATCACGGAGGGAATCACCCAGCTCGCGGCGAACGCGGCGATGATCGGCGGCTGCAACCGTGCCGGGTAGGCGCGGCTGACGACGACGTACAGCGCGACGATCACCAGCCCGCCGCCCAGTCCCTGCACGGCCCGTCCGCCGATGAACTGCCACATCGTCGTGGCCGTTCCGGAGAGCAGCAGTCCGGCGGCGAACGCCGAGATCCCGGCGGCGAGCGGGCCGAGCGGTCCACGCCGGTCGGCCCACTGCCCGGAGACGACCATCCCGAAGAGGCTGGTCGTGAAGTACGCGGAGAAGCCGAAGGCGTACAGCCCCACGCCGTTCAGCTCGCGCGCGGCCACGGGCATGGCCGTGCCGACGGCGGTCGCCTCGAACGCGACGAGCAGGACGACGGAGACCATGCCGATGCTGAGGGCACGGTAGGCGCGCCCGAGCACGCCGTCGCTGCCGTCGCCGGTGCCGGCGCTGGGGGCGAGAACGTCTTCGTCGCGCGATTCGAGGGCTGTCATGGGCCAAGGGTAAGGGGCATGCGCGGTAATCACCCCTGTCGCGCGACCGATCCTCGACCGACCGCCGGACCTAGGACCGACGGAGGAGGGACGCGGGACCATGAACGGCGTATGGCAGTCGTGTTGCAGCCCCGGCGATCTCCTTGAGCCGGTCCGGGGGCGGCCCCTACGTTCAATGCGTACGACAAACACGGCCGTGTGCCCGAGTGGCTCAGGGAATCGCCTGCAAAGCGATGTACGCCGGTTCAATTCCGGTCACGGCCTCTACGTTGGCGCCCCCGGGGGCCTCCTGCCGGGGGTCCGGGGGTCGCCCCCGGGACAACACAGCCGGTCACGGCCTCCATGCCGGCGCCCCCAGGCGCCCCCTGCCGGGGGTCCGGGGGTCGCCCCCGGGACAACACAGCCGGTCACGGCCTCCATGCCGGCGCCCCCAGGCGCCCCCTGCCGGGGGTCCGGATCTCCGGAAAACACCGCCGGTCACGGCCTCGACGGAGCCGCCCCGCACCCGCAGGGGTGCCATCGCCGTCTCCGGCCCGGGACCGCCCCAGTAGGCTCCTCCTGTTCGGTACTGCCACGGGGGATTCGCACATGGAACAGCTCGGCCCGTACGCGCTCATCACGCGTCTCGACCCGCCTGACTCCCGCGTCCCCCACCGGCGGTTCATCGCGCGCAGCGCCGACGGCGAACGCACCGTGCTGCTCTCCGCGCCGCTGCCGGGCGCGGATCCCGCGAGGTTCGCGGCCGAGGCCGACGCGGCCAGGCGGCTGTTCGGCCCCTGGGTCCTGCCCGTCGCCGAGCTCGCGCCACCCGGTGCGAGTGGCGAGGCGTGGTACGCGTCCCCGTACCTCCCCGCGCTCCCCCTGCCCGTCGCGCTCACGGTGCACGGCGGACCGCTGCCGGAGCATTCGGTACGGGCGATCGGTGCGGCGCTCGCGGAGACGCTGGCCACCGCCCACACGCAGGGCACCACGCACGCGGGCCTCTCGCCCGCCGCCGTGCTCCTGGCCGCGGACGGGCCCCGGCTCACCTGCTTCGGCGCGGTACGAGCCGCCGCACCCGAGGGCGAGGCACGCACCGGCCGCACCGGGCTCGAACCGGGCAGCCTCGCCCCCGAGCAGGCGTCCGGCGGGCTGCCCCGGCCGCCCGGCGACATCTACGCCCTCGGCACGGTCCTCGCGTACGCCGCCACGGGCCACACGGTCCCGGAGAGCACCGAACTCCCCGCCTCCCTGCGCCCCCTGATCTCCGCCTGCCTCACCAGGGACCCGGCGAACCGCCCCACCGCGGCCGGTGTCCTCACCGCGCTCGCACCCCCCACCCCGCACGGCACCGTGCTCACCACCGCCGGACCGATGCTCACCCCCGGCTGGCTCCCGGGCCGGATCGTGGCGGCGATCGCCCGCCAGTCCGCCTCGGTCCTCGCCGCCGAACTCAGGACCGCGTGACGCATGCTCTCCCCGCTGACCCACGAAGACCCCGCCCACCTGGGCGCGTACCGGCTCATCGCCCGCCTCGGCAGCGGCGGCATGGGCACGGTCTACCTGGCCCGGACGCGCGGCGGCCGCACGGTCGCGCTCAAGACCATGCACGCGGCCATCGCCGGCGATCCCGCCGCCCGGACCCGGTTCCGCCTGGAGACCGACGCGGCCCGCATCATCGGCACCCAGCACGGCGCGGCCGTCGTCGACGCCGATCCGCTCGCCGAGACCCCGTGGCTCGCCACGGAGTACGTCCTCGGCCCGCCCCTCGACGACGCGGTCACCCTGTGCGGCCCCCTGCCCGAGCCCTCCGTCCGCGCGCTGGGCGCCGCGCTCGCCGGAGCCCTGGCCCAGCTGCACTCGTCCGACGTCGTCCACCGCGACCTCAAGCCCTCGAACGTCATGATCACGGCCCACGGCCCCAAGGTCATCGACTTCGGCATCGCCCGCGCGGCGGGAGACGAGCGTCTGACGCGCCTGGGCGTCGCCGCCGGCACCCCCGCGTTCATGTCCCCGGAGCAGGCCACCGGGCAGGAGCACACCCCCGCCGGTGACGTCTTCGCGCTCGCCGGAGTCCTGGTGTACGCCGCCACGGGCCACGGCCCGTTCGGCACCGGCCAGGCCGCGGACCTGATCTACCGGGTCCGCTATGCCGAGCCCGATCTGTCGGGCGTTCCCGCCCCGCTGCTCCCGCTCCTCGCCCGCGCCCTCGCCAAGGACCCCGCCGAGCGCCCCACCACGGCGCAGCTCGCCGCCGGACTGCACGACGGGCGCGGCGAGTTCGCCGACCACCTCCCGGACCTGCTCCTCGCCGAGATCGCCCGCCGCGCGACCGAGGTCTGGCAGCACGCCCCGTACCGCCTTCCGGCCCCCGCCCCGGCCACGGACCCGGGCCCGAGCCCGTTCGCCGAGACCGTCGCGGCCCACGCTCCCCCGACGGACCGCCCCGTGGACCGGCGCGTGGGCCGGCGCGTGGGCCGGCGCAGATTTCTGGCCGTCTACGGCGGATCGGCCCTCGCGGTGGTGGCCGGCGGCGTCGGTGCCTGGTCCTGGTTCAGCAGCGGCGAGGACAAGGGCGGTGCCGCGAAGGGCGGCACCGGCGCCCCGCCCTCGGGGGCCGCTCCGGAGCCCGGTCCGGGCAGGGACGCCCCCGCCGACAGGCGTCAGCCCTGGCGCAGGAACATCACCGGCCCGAAGAGCGGTCGGCCCGTGCTCGCACCCCTACCAGCCGGCGACGCCGTCGCGTTGATGACCGGCGAGGGGCTGCTCGGTCTCGCGGGGCGCAGCGGGGAGCGCCGCTGGCTCGTAGCGGCGGCGAAGGAACCCCTGCACGTCCACACGGACGGGAAGCAGTTCCACGCCCTGCTCCCCGGCGGCGGTTCGGGCGGGCATCGGCTGCGGCTCCACACCGTCGACCCCGTCAGCGGCCGGACGTCTCCCGCCGCCCCGTTCGCGACGTCCGCGCGGCCCCTGCTGGAGGCCGCGCTGCTGAGCGTCGCCGACGGCACGGCCTATCTCGCCGCGCAGCGGGCGGGAAGCTGGACCGTCTTGGCGGTCGACGTCCGTACGGGCAGGGAGAAGTGGAGCTCGCCGCTGCGCGCGTACGGGTTCGGGAGCGCCGGCGATCTCATCGTCGCGGCGCTCTCCGGCGGCCGCCTGGTCCTGCGCCGCCCGGCGGCGGGCGGCGGGGGCGTTGACATCAGCGCCTTCGACACCCGGACGGGGCGGCAGGTGTGGGAGACGACCGTACGCGGGGAGACGACCGCGGCACCCGCGTACGTGCCGAACGGTCTCGCCGCGGACGGCACGCACGTGTACGTGGGCGGCGGCCGGGTCCAGGCGCTCCGGCTCGGTGACGGCGCGGTCGCGTGGACGTTCGGCGCGGGCCGGCCGGCCGGCGCGTACGGCATCGCACCGGCCCTGCGGGGCGGAGTGGTGTACGCGGTGGAGAAGGGCAGCGGCGTCGTCGCCCTGGGCGCCGCCGACGGGAGGCTCCGCTGGGAGGCGCGCACCGAAGAGCGGCCGGATCTCGCGGTTCCGCCCGTCGTCGACGGCAAGCACGTCTTCGTCACGGCCGACGGCACCGTACGCGCGGTCCTCCTCGCGACCCACAAGGAGGACTGGTCCTTCACGCCGAGGTCGTCGAGCCTCTCCCTGCACGAGAGCGCCCAGCGTCTGATCCAGACGGACGGCAAGGAGGTCGTCGCGATCCGCCTCGACTTCAGTTCCCTGCTCTGACCCTCCTTGGCCCTCCTCTCCTGGACAGCACCGACAGAAGGACATCCGGATGAACCCGCTCGGCCCCGGCGATCCGCTCCGGCTCGGCCCGTACCGCCTCGTCGGCGTGCTCGGCGCCGGCGGAATGGGCAAGGTCTACTTCGGCCACGACGCCCACGGCCAGGCCGCGGCCGTCAAGGTCCTGCTGCCCCAGCTCGCCCATGACCAGCACATGGTGCAGCGGTTCCTGCGCGAGGCCGAGGCGGCGCGGGCCGTCACCGGTGAGGGGGTGGCGCGTGTCCTGGCCGCCCAGACCGAGGGCGGCCGCCTGTGGATCGCGTCGGAGTTCCTCGCGGGACCGACCCTGGAGCAGGCCGTGGGCACGTACGGGCCGCTGCCCGACGAGGCCGTACGGGCACTGGCGGGGTCCCTCTCCGAAACGCTCCGGACCATCCACGCCGCCGGGCTGATCCACCGCGATCTCAAGCCGGCGAACATCGTGCTGACCTCGCGGGGCCCGCGCGTCATCGACTTCGGCATCGCCCGGCCCGAGCACGGACTCACGCTCACCACCACCGGCCAGGTCCCGGTGACGCCCGGCTACGGAGCACCCGAGCAGGTGCTGGGGCAGCGCGTCGGGCCGGCCGCGGACCTCTTCTCGCTCGGCGCCGTCCTGGCGTTCGCGGCGAGCGGCGCACCGGCCTACTCCGGCGCCCATGTGGCCGCCGTGCAGTACGAGGTGGTGCACGGCGAGCCGGATCTGAGCCGGGTCCCGGAACCCCTGCGCCCGCTGATCGGCCCCTGTCTGGCGAAGGATCCCGCCTTCCGCCCCTCCCCCGACCAGATCCGCGCGGCCTTCGCGCCCCCGCGGCGCGCCGAACGGATCTGGCAGCAGGGTCCGTTGGCCACCGACATCAAGCAGCGCGAGACCGGCGCCCAGCAGTGGGCGACCCTCCCCGGCACCGTCGTGGCCCAGTCCCCGTCCCCGAACCGCCGCCGGTTCCTCGGGCTCGCGGCCGGCGCGGCCGTACTCGCCGCAGGCGGGGGCACCGCCGCCTGGCTGCTGAACGACGAGGACGAGCAGACCAGGTCCGCCTCGGCGAAGGACCCGAAACCGGCCCCGGCGGGAACGCGCGTCTGGGGTCCGCTGGCGATCGCCGACCCCTGGAGCCCGCCCGCCCGCACCGCCGACGGCGTCGTGATCTTCGGCGCGAAGGACGGTGGACTCGTCGCCTACGGAGCGGCCGACGGCAAGAAGAAGTGGGAGCACCTGAACATCACGCCGTCCTCCGAGTTCCTGGTACTGCCCGGCGGCGCGTTGGTGGCAGCGGACGCCGCCGGGACGGTGCACGCCTTCAGCCCGTCGACCGGCAAGGAACAGTGGTCCGCGAACGTGGACGCGTTCGTGATCCTCGCGGCGGACGACGACGCGCTGTACGTGATGACGCGGGACCTGAAGATCCGCGCCGTCGACACGAAGACCCGCAAGACGCTGTGGACCGTGTCCGACAGCTTCGGCTCCGGGTACGCCGCCGCGGGCGACGGCCATCTGGTCCTGGCCTCCGACAAGGGAAACGTCACGACACTCGACGTCCGCTCGGGACGGCAGGTCTGGGAACGCCGCGGCGTGGCGGACTACGGCGCCGTGCCGGTGATCCATGACGGCACCGTCCTCATCGGAGGCACCTCCCTGAGGAAGGTCCGCGTCGAGGACGGCAAGGACGTGTGGACGGTGCCCCCGGGCCTCGGCGCGTCCGAGTGGGGCTCCGCCACCATCGAGGGGGACCTCGTGTACGTGGTCTCCTCGTACATGCTCCACTGCCGTCGTCTGAGCGACGGCGCGAAGGTCTGGGCCACCGCCATCAACGCCCTGTACGCGCCGATGGACGCCCCCCAGATCGTCGGGGACTACGTCTGTACGGTCACCGCCGAGGACCCCAAGTCGTTCGACGCCGTCGCACTGCGCAAGGACACCGGCAAGAAGGCCTGGACGCAGCGTCAGGGCAGCCGCAAGTCGCTGAAGCTGACGACCGACGGCGCCAGGCTCATCCTGCTGCAGAACGAGACGGCGACGGTGATCTCGGGCGGAACCCGCCAGGCGGCGCCAGAGAGGTCCTAGGGCGCCGCCACCGCCGCCTGGGGCCGGATCGGCAGCCGGTTGACCGGGCGGCCCGTGGCGGCCCGGACCGCCGCCGCCACCGCCGCCGGCGAGGTCACGACCGGGACCGCCGAGGCCGCCTTGGCGCCGAAGGGGGCCACCACGTCGCGTTCCTCGACGAGTTTGGCGATGTGGATGTCCGGGGCGTCGAGGGCGGTCGGGAGTGCGTAGCCCGTGAGGTCGGGGTGGCGGACGAGGCCGCGGGCCGTGCGGAGGTTCTCGGTGAGGGCCGCGCCGACGCCCTGGGTGACGCCCGCCTCGATGCGGGTGGCGAGCTGGGCGGGGTTGAGGACGCGGCCGACGTCCTGGGCGACGGTCATCTCGACGACGCGGACCGAGCCGAGTTCGATGTCGACGTCGACGACCGCGCGGATGGCGCAGAAGGCGAGACCGACGAAGGCGTCGCCCTGGCCGTGGTCGTCGAGGGGCTCGGTGGGGTGCGGACGGCACTGGGCGGTGGCCCACAGTTCCTTGCCGTCCATCGCCTCCATCACGGTGGTGGACAGGACGCCGTCGTAGGACGTGATCTTTCCGTCCGTGATCTGGAGCAGCTCGGTGGACATGCCGAACTTGTGCGCCAGCGGCTGCAGGAGCTGCGTACGGACCATCTTGGCCGCGCGTTCCACCGCGCCGCCGGACACCCAGGTGTGGCGGCCGTGCGTGGCCGGTCCCGCCGGGGGCTGGTCGGTGTCGACCGAGGCGACGTGGACCTCGTCCAGGCCCAGGATCTCCTGGACGATCTGGCGGGCCAGGGTGGAGAAGCCCTGGCCGGTCTCGACGGCCGCGCAGATGACCGTGGCGACGCCGTCGTGGACCTTGACCGTGGCCGTGGAGACCTCGTCCGTGCCCTCGGCGCCGAGCATGTGGACCATGCCGAGCGCGTAGCCGACACCGCGGCGCACCGCGCCGGGTTCGCCCGCGCCCTCGGGTCCGCCGGGCAGCAGCCAGGCGTCCTCGGGGGTGTCCATGGGGAGGGCGGGCAGCGGGTAGTCGCGGACGGCCTGGAGGAGTTCGGCGACCGGGGCCGGGCAGGTGACCGTCTGGCCGGTGGGCAGGATGTCGCCGGTGGCGAGCGCGTTGCGCAGGCGCAGTTCGGCGGGGTCCAGGGACAGCTTCGCGGCCAGCTTGTCCATCTGGGCCTCGTACGCCGCGCACACCTGCATCGCGCCCTCGCCGCGCACATGGCCCGACGGCGGGTTGTTGGTGCGGACGGCCCAGCCCTCGATGAAGGCGTGCGGGACGACGTACGGGCCGCAGGCGAAGGCCACGGCGGCGGCGAGCGACTCCGACGACGCGTCGGCGTAGGCGCCCGCGTCGAGGAGGATCTGGGCCTCCACCTTGACCAGCTTGCCCTCGGCGTCCGCGTGGTGGCGGTAGCGCAGCAGGGTGGGGTGGCGGTGGGCGTGGCCGAGGAAGGACTCCTCGCGGGTGGCGGCGAGTTTGACCGGGCAGCCGGTGCGCAGGGCGAGCAGGCCGAGCGGGATCTGGAAGCCCGGGTCCTCGCGGTCGCCGGTCGCGCCGGGGACGCCCGTGACCACGACCTTCACCTGTTCCGGCGACAGGCCGAAGCAGGCCGCCGCCAGGTCGCGGTCGGTGTGCGGGTCGGTGGAGGCGGTGTAGAGCTCGACGCCACCGTCGGGGCGCGGTACGGCGAGGCCCGCCTCGGCGCCGATGGGCGCGGGGTCCTGGCGGCCGATGCGGTAGAGCCCCTCGACGACGGTCTCGCCGGTCGCGTCGGGGTCGCCGAAGCTGAGCGGGATGTGGCGGATCAGGTTGCCGTCGGGGTGCAGCGGCTCGGCGGCGAAGGCCTTCTCGGGGTCGGTGACCGGTTCGAGGACCTCGTACTCGACCGCGATCGCGGCCGCGGCGAGGCGGGCGGTGTCGGGGTGGTCGGCGGCGACGGCGGCGATCGCCTCGCCGTGGTGCCGGACGGTCTCGGAGGCGAAGACCGGACGGTCCGCGACGCGGCGGCCGTAGGCGGCGTCACCCGGGACGTCGGCGTGGGTGAGGACGGCCCGTACGCCCGGCATTTCGGCCGCGGCGGAGGTGTCGATCGACGTGATGCGGGCATGGGCGTGCGGGGAACGCAGGATCGCCGCCCACAGCAGGCCCTCGGCCCACAGGTCGGAGGCGTACGGGAACGTCCCCTCGGTCTTGGCGCGCGCGTCGGCCGCCGCGAGCGACGCGCCGATGCCGTGGGCGGGCAGCTCCTGGTCGGGGCCGTCGACCACCTGGGGCGTCACCTGCGGCGTCGCGGTGATGGCCGCGTCGTTGCTCACACCATGCCTCCGTCATGCGGGTGGGGCTGCACACTACCCGCACCCGGGGGCGCCTGGTGCGGGATGCGGGCCTCATCGCGGGCCTCGCCGGCCGGGCGGGAGCCGTCGGTGGGCTCCGCGGCGGCCGCGCTCGCCGCGCGCTCGGCCACGACCTCGCGCACGGCGTCCAGGACGCCTCGGTAGCCGGAGCAGCGGCAGAGGTTGCCGCAGAGCGCCTGGCGGGTCTCCAGCTCGGTGGGGGCGTGGTTGCCCTCCAGCAGATCGTGGACGGTCATGGCCATGCCCGGGATGCAGAAGCCGCACTGGACGGCTCCGCACTTGGCGAGGGCCCGCTGGACGTCGGACGGCTCGCCGTCGGCGGCGAGGCCCTCGACCGTACGGACCTCGGAGCCGGCCGCCGTGGCCGCGGGGACCAGGCAGGACGCGACGAGGCGGCCGTCGACCTGGACGTTGCACGCGCCGCACTCGCCCTGCGAGCAGCCGTCCTTGGCGCCCGCGAGGCCGAGGCGCTCGCGCAGGACGTAGAGCAGGGACTCGCCGACCCAGGCGTCGGTGACGGGGCGGTCGGCGCCGTTCACACGCAGGACGTACGAGGTGTGGGGGTGCTCGTCGTTGGCGGGGGCGACGAGGACGTCGGCGGCCGTCTCGGCCGGGGCGTCGTCGGCCTCGGCGGGGGCTTCGGCGGGGATGTCGGCGGAGGCCTCGACGGGGGTCTCGGCGGACGCGGCCGGTTCGGGCTCGGGCTGCGGGGCCGTGGCCTGTACGGGCGCCTCCGCCTGTACGGGGGCCTCGGGCTGCACGGGGGCCGGTTCGGGCTCCTGGGCCGCCTCCGGCGCCGCTACGGGCTCCGTTTCCGGTGCCGCCGCGGGCGCGACGGCCTCGGCCTCCGGCACCGGCGCGGCGGCCTGCGGGGCGGGGGCCTCCGGAGCGGGGGCCGGCTCCTCGACCGCCCACGGCGCGGGCGCACCGCCCGGCAGCGTCGCCGGGTACGCCTCCGTCACCTGCGGGGTCGTCGCCCACGGCGCGGGCGCGCCGCCCGGCAGGGTGGCCGGAGGCGCACCGGCGCCCCACTGCGCGGCCAGCGCCGAGGTCGTGAACTCGCCCGACTCGTCCGGGAGATCCCCCTGGGCCACCGGGATCGTCCACTGGCCGGTGAGCTCGGACGGCCCGGCGGCCGGGACGGACTCGGCCTCCGGGAAGGTCCACTGGCCCGTGGCGTGCGGGTCGTGCGGGTCGCGCGGCGCGGGCTCGGCGGCGGCCGGCTCGGGCCACGTCTGCGCGTCCGCCTGCGGCACGCTCCAGGCGCCCGTCGCCGCCGGGTCCGTACCGGCGGCAGGGGTGAGCGGGGTGATCTGCGGCGGTACGTAGCCGTGTCCGGGTGCGGCGAGCGGGGTGTCGAACGCGCCTTCGGGCGGCAGCTGGACGAAGGCCGTGGCGTCGGAGTCGTACTCGCCCTGCGGGATGGGCTGCCAGCCGCCGTCCTGCGGCACAGGCTGTGCGGCCTCGTTCTCGTAGTTCTCGTACTCGTTGTTCTCGTACTCGTTGCGGTCCGTGGTCACGACAGCGCCCTCCCCAGTGCTCGCCGGGCCAGCGCGGCGACCGTGCGCCGCAGGTGCAGGATGGCGGGCGGCAGCTGCTCGTCGCCCTGCGGGTCGGGGATGCACGCCGCCGCCACGTACTCCCCGAAGGCCGCCAGCGCCTCCGGCGCCAGGCCGCGGTCGCCGTCCCAGTCGATCAGCGAGGCGATCCAGCGCTCCGCCTCCAGCGGGCGCAGCGGCATCGGAGCGATCGCGCCGACCGCGCACCGCACGCCGCGCCTGGCCGGGTCGAGGACGACGGCGACGGACGCCGACGCCCTGCCGGGGCCGGTGCGGCCGGTGACCTTGAGGAAGACCTGCGGGGCGTGCAGCAGCGGTACGCGTACGAAGCCGATCAGCTCGGCCGGGCCGAGCATCTCGCGGCCCGCCAGCAGATGGGAGACCGGGATCTCGCGGCGGGCGCCGCCCGGCCCCGCGATGACCAGGTCCGCCTCCAGCGCGGCGAGGACGGGCAGCGCGTCGCCGGTGGGGGCGGCGGTGGCGATGTTGCCACCGAGGGTGCCGGCGTTGCGGATCTGCGGGGGGCCCGCGGCGCGCGCGGACGCGGCGAGCGCGGGGATGAGCGCGGCGAAGTCGGGCCGGCCCATCCGGGCGTGGGTGAGGCCCGCGCCGAGGAGCGCGTGGCCGTCCTGGTACTGCCAGCCGCGGATCTCGTTGATGCGGCCGAGGCCGACGAGCCCGGCGGGCCGCAGGCGGCCCTTGTTGACGGCCGCCATCAGGTCCGTGCCGCCCGCGACCGGCACGGCGGCGGGCATGGCGGTGAGCGCCGCCACGGCCTCGTCGAGTGAGGTCGGCAGCGTCACGGACTGCGCCGCCTGCGGTGCGTGCGTGGTCAACCCAGCTGCCCCTTCCCGGTGTCCCGGCTGTCCGCCTGTGTTGCCGTACCGTACGTGCTCACAGGCCGGACGTGGCAACTCTGGCACATCTTGGGAGCGGTCCGACGCGAGGGTCCACGAAGGACGCATCCGTCCTTGACCTCCCGAGGGACGGCGAACGTCCGTTTTGGTGCGAGTTTTCCGTATGGCCGTCCGGTCGTCCACGGTCCCAGGGACCCGTGCGCGAGACGCCCGGATCGCACCCGGCTCACACGTTTGGGGGCGCCCCCTCGATCGGACGTCCGAGCACACCTTCGCGCTTCTGCCACGGCAACGGCCCGGTGGGCGGACGGTAGGCGACGCCGAGCGCGTCAAGACGCCTGTAGTGGGCCGTCATTCGCCGCTCGAAATCCGCGAAGTCGCGCTCGGCGGGGGCGGGGAGGGCGGACCAGGCGACTTCGGCGAAGGCGGCGAGGCGCGGGAAGACCTGGTAGTCGACGCGTGACCGGTCCTGCATGACCTCGGTCCACACATTGGCCTGGGCGCCCAGGACGCGGGCGGCCTCCGTGGGGTTCAGCTCCGGCGGAACGGGCTCGAAGCGGTAGACGTCCTCCAGGGTGCGTACGTAGCCGATGGGCATCGGTTCGTCCGGCCCTTCGGCCTGCCGGTGGTCGAAGTAGACCTGCTGCTCGGGGCACATGACGACGTCGTGGCCGGCGCGGGCGGCGGCGATCCCGCCGGCGTATCCGCGCCAGGACGAGACGGCGGCGCCGGGCGTCAGGCCCCCTTCCACCGTCCCGCCTTCGAGGATCTCGTCCCAGCCGATGAGGCGGCGGCCACGGGCGGCGAGCCAGGTGTCGAAGTGCCGGACGAACCAGGGCTGCAGCTCGTGCGCACCGGAGAGGCCGAGTTCGCCGATGCGGGCGCGGGCGGCCGGGGAGGCCTCCCACTGGTCCGTGGGGCACTCGTCGCCGCCGATGTGGACGAACGGCGAGGAGGCGGACGGGAAGAGGTCGAGGACCTCCTCCAGCACCCCTTCGTAGAAGCGGAGGGTGTTGTCGGTGGGGGCGAGTACGTGGTGACTGATGCCCCAGGTGTCCCAGACCGAGAGGGAGGCCGTGTCGACGACGTCGGCGTTGCCCAGTTCGGGATATGCGGCGATGGCTGCCTGCGAGTGGCCGGGGATGTCGATTTCCGGGACGACGGTGATATGCCGATCGGCGGCGTACGCGACGATTTCGCGGATGTCGTCCTGCGTGTAGTAGCCGCCGTGCGGTTTCTCGTCCCACAACTCCGAGGCCCGGTGGCCCCATTTCGTACGGGACCGCCAGGCGCCGATCCCGGTGAGGCGCGGGTGCCGCTTGATCTCGATGCGCCAGCCCTGATCGTCGGTCAGGTGGAAGTGGAAGACGTTCAGCTTGTGGGCGGCCAGGAGATCGAGGTAGCGCAGGACGTCCTCCTTGGGGAGGAAGTGGCGTGCGACATCGAGCATGAGTCCGCGCCAGGCGAACCGGGGCCGGTCCTCGACGACGACCATCGGCAGGTGCCAGTCGCGTGGCGGGCCGACGAGGGCGCGCCGGAAGGCCTCGGGCCCCAGCAGCTGACGGAACGTCTGGGCGCCCCAGAAGACCCCGGCCGCATCGCCGCCGTCGAGGCGGATGGCATACCCGTCCACGACGAGCCGGTACGCCTCCGGGGCGAGTGCGGGGTCGATGCGCAGGACGATCCGGTTGTCGTCGTCGTCGCCCTCGTGGAACGGCAGCCCGGTGGCGGGGCCGAGCACGGAGCGGAACCAGCGCGCGGTGCTCTCCGTGCCGGGCCCCGTCTCGATCAGCGTCTCCTGATCGAGCGGGAAGTCCCCGGGCCACGGCGGCACCCACCAGCCACGCTCCGGCGCCGGGACAAGATCTTCAAAACCCATGCCGTCAGCCCTTCACCGCGCCGCCCGGTCCGGAGACCGGCCGCCGCTGTACGAGTACGAAGAAGACGAGTACCGGAATCGTCATCACGGTCGACGCCGCCATGATCCAAGTCGCCGCCGATCGCCATCGCCACCTTGCCCGCGGCGAAGGCCGTCACCGACCGCTTCGCGGTCGGGTCGGTTTCCTTCGCCTCGGCCCAGGCCCCGAACTCCGCACTCACATCGGCGAGTCCGCCGCCCTTGATGCACCCGGCGGTGTCGGTGTTGCCGTACTCGATCAGATCGGGGGCGCTCCCGGGGTCATCGAAGGGGCGTGTTGTCGACCTCCTGGAAGAGCCGGACGCGCAGCGTGCCGCTCTGCTCGTCGGTCGTGGCGCGGTTGCCGGAGGTCTGCGGGGCGCATGCGACGGCGAGCACAAGTGCGGCGACCGGGGCGGCTGTTCAGGCAGGAAGTTTCACGGGCGTGGAATCCCCTCCGGTTACGTTGCAACATACGCAACGCTTGTTTCGCGTTGCACAACAGGCAGGAGGTCAGGGGCTCCGCGAACTCGCCGACAAGAGGTCTCGACCACTCTGTTCCCAACGACCACGACCACGGACCAAGGACCAACGGCAGACGGCCCCCGGGGACGCGTCTCAGCGCGCCCCGGGGGCCGTCCCGGTGGAAGGACCGGTTACTTCTTGTCCTTGCCGCCCTTGTCCTTGTCGCCGCCCGCACCCATGGACTCGTAGATCTCCTTGCACATCGGGCAGACCGGGTACTTCTTGGGGTCGCGCCCCGGAACCCAGACCTTGCCGCACAGTGCCACCACGGGAGTGCCGTCGAGGGCGCTCGCCATGATCTTGTCCTTCTGGACGTAATGGGCGAAGCGCTCGTGGTCGCCGTCGCCGTGCGACACCTGCGGCGTCGGCTCTACGAGGGTCCCCGTACCTGCCCCGCGCTCGGGCTCAAGAGTGCTCATAAGTGCCAAGGGTACTCAAGCGCTGCGGATTCAGTTGAGCGAAGGGTCGTCCGGATACGTCGCCACCATCGCGAGCTCGCTGCGCTGCCGGCGCAGCACCGAGCGCCACAGCCCCTCGGGCCGCGGCGACGACACATCGCCGGGCTCCGACTCGACGACGTACCACGCCCCGTCGCTCAGCTCGTCCTCCAGCTGGCCGGGGCCCCAGCCCGCGTACCCCGCGAAGATCCGCAGCGAGCCGAGCGCCGACGCGAGCAGCTCCGGCGGCGCCTCCAGGTCCACGAGCCCGATCGCGCCGTACACCCGCCGCCAGCCGAGCGGCCCCTCGTCGCCCGGGATGACGGCGAGGCCGAGCGCCGAGTCGAGCGAGACCGGGCCGCCCTGGAAGACCACGCCGGGCTCGCCGGCGAGGCTCGCCCAGGGCTCCAGGATGTCGCCGACACCGACCGGGGTCGGCCGGTTGAGGACCACGCCGAGGGAGCCCTCGTCGTCGTGATCGAGCAGCAGGACGACCGCGCGGTCGAAATTCGGGTCCGCGAGGGCGGGGGTGGCGACGAGCAGCCGCCCTGTGAGCGAGGACACCTCGGTCATGCGAGACATGATCCCGCATCTTCGCCCTCCGCGGGGAGCTGGCGGCACACTGCGATCCGACGCAGCTCAGGGCGCACCGCGGCAGCGGGAGCGCAGGGCGGCCCGGACGAGGCGAATGGTGACCGTCCGCGTGCGCGCCCGAACGGAGCGTATTGTGCCGAATTCATTACGACTGTGGGGCGTGCTTGGCCTTACGAGGCAGGGGTAGTCGGGCCTTAAGGTTTTCCCTGGCCCCTGCCCGACCTCCCCCTGGCTCTCCTGGGGGGACCCCTCCGGAACGCGAGATTCATGACCGGCACAGACGATGTACTGCTTGTCCACGGTGGAACCCCGCTGGAGGGCGAGATCCGCGTCCGCGGCGCCAAGAACCTGGTGCCGAAGGCCATGGTCGCCGCGCTGCTCGGCAGCGAGCCCAGCAGGCTGCGCAACGTGCCCGACATCCGCGACGTGCGGGTCGTCCGGGGGCTGCTGCAGCTGCACGGGGTGACGGTCCGCCCCGGCGACGAGCCCGGCGAGCTGGTGCTCGACCCGACGCACGTCGAGAGCGCGAACGTCGCCGACATCGACGCCCACGCGGGCTCCTCCCGGATCCCGATCCTCTTCTGCGGCCCGCTGCTGCACCGGCTCGGCCACGCCTTCATCCCCGGCCTCGGCGGCTGCGACATCGGCGGCCGGCCGATCGACTTCCACTTCGACGTGCTGCGGCAGTTCGGCGCGACGATCGAGAAGCGCGCGGACGGCCAGTACCTGGAGGCGCCGCAGCGGCTTCGCGGTTGCAAGATCCGGCTGCCGTACCCGTCGGTCGGCTCGACCGAGCAGGTCCTGCTGACGGCGGTGCTCGCGGAGGGCGTCACCGAGCTGTCGAACGCGGCGGTGGAGCCGGAGATCGAGGACCTCATCTGCGTCCTGCAGAAGATGGGCGCGATCATCTCCATGGACACGGACCGGACGATCCGGATCACCGGTGTCGACCGGCTCGGCGGCTACAACCACCGGGCGCTCCCGGACCGGCTGGAGGCCGCGTCCTGGGCGTCGGCGGCGCTCGCCACCGAGGGCAACATCTACGTGCGCGGTGCGCAGCAGCGCTCGATGATGACCTTCCTGAACACGTACCGGAAGGTCGGCGGCGCCTTCGAGATCGACGACGAGGGCATCCGCTTCTGGCACCCGGGCGGCTCGCTCAACGCGATCGCGCTGGAGACGGACGTCCACCCCGGTTTCCAGACCGACTGGCAGCAGCCGCTGGTGGTGGCCCTGACCCAGGCGGCGGGCCTGTCCATCGTCCACGAGACGGTCTACGAGTCCCGGCTGGGCTTCACCTCCGCGCTCAACCAGATGGGCGCGCACATCCAGCTCTACCGCGAGTGCCTGGGCGGCTCGGACTGCCGCTTCGGCCAGCGCAACTTCCTGCACTCCGCGGTCGTCTCCGGCCCGACGAAGCTCCAGGGCGCGGACCTGGTCATCCCGGACCTGCGCGGCGGCTTCTCCTACCTGATCGCGGCACTGGCGGCGCAGGGGACCTCGCGGGTGCACGGCATCGACCTGATCAACCGTGGCTACGAGAACTTCATGGAGAAGCTGGTCGAGCTGGGCGCGAAGGTGGAACTCCCGCACGGCGCGACCGTCTGACACCCCACACGCCCGCCGGGGCCCCGCAAAGGCGCCCCGGACCCGGCCGCGCCCGGGACGGCTGGGGGTCCGGGGGTCACCCCCCGGGACAGCACAGCATGGAGAAGCTGGTCGAGCCGGGCGCGAAGGTGGAACTCCCGCACGGCGCGACCGTCTGACACCCCACACGCCCGCCGGGGCCCCGCAAAGGCGCCCCGGACCCGGCCGCGCCCGGGACGGCTGGGGGTCCGGGGGTCACCCCCCGGGACAGCACAGCATGGAGAAGCTGGTCGAGCCGGGCGCGAAGGTGGAACTCCCGCACGGCGCGACCGTCTGACACCCCACACGCCCGCCGGGGCCCCGCAAAGGCGCCCCGGACCCCGGCCGCGCCCGCGACGGGACCCAGGGCACCCGCCGGGGCCCGGTAGGGCCCCGGAAAGGGGGGCAGGGCTCCCGAAGTCCCCCGGCCGGGGTGCGGGGCCCCTGGGGCCGGGCAGGGATACGGAAAGGGCGGCCACCCCCACGGGGTGGCCGCCCTCGTACGTACTGCCTCCGGGCTTACTTGCCCTTCGCGGCTTCCTTGAGCTTGGAGCCCGCGGAGACCTTCACGCTGTAGCCGGCCGGGATCTGGATCGGGTCGCCGGTCTGCGGGTTACGAGCGGTGCGAGCGGCACGGTGGGTGCGCTCGAAGGTCAGGAAGCCGGGGATGGTGACCTTCTCGTCGCCCTTGGCGACGACCTCGCCGACCGTCTCGGCGAGAGCGGCCAGCACGGCGTCGGCGTCCTTGCGGGTCACCTCGGCGCGGTCGGCCAGCGCGGCCACCAGCTCACTGCGGTTCATGTTGTTACTCCCGTGTTCTTCTTGCTGTTGAGGCGTGCCACGCGGCGGAGCCGCATACCAGGCACGGCGAAGCCGATGCTGCCAGGGCCCTCGGACAGTCCCCGGACCCGGGTCTGCTGTCAGACCCTCGCGCCCAATTGAGCATCCTGCCCCCACCAGCGGCGGGAAAGCCAATCCGGCACCCTCCGGAGTCACACGAAAAGCGCCACAGGCCTGATCCGGTGACGTTCCGTCGACTTCGCCACGACTCCCCGGAGCCGGTCGGAGCCGTAGGACGCTGTCGCAGTCGCGTGTCGCGGGCTCATGGTCCCCGCCACCCTAGAGCGGAGATCCCGACCCCGCGACTCGCGACGCGCCGGAGAGTCGGACATCAGATCGAATTGTTGTTCCCCACCGCACCGGCGCCCGCCGCCTTCGCGGCGTCCCGCACGGCTCCCGCGACCGCTCCCGCGACCTTGTCGTTGAAGACGGACGGGATGATGTAGTTCGGGTTGAGCTCGTCCTCGGTGACGACGTCCGCGAGGGCCGCGGCGGCCGCGAGCATCATCTCGGTGTTCACCGTACGGGACTGCGCGTCCAGGAGCCCGCGGAAGACACCCGGGAAGACCAGCACGTTGTTGATCTGGTTCGGGAAGTCGGAGCGGCCGGTGGCCACAACTGCCGCGGTCTGGCGCGCGATTGCCGGGTCCACCTCGGGGTCCGGGTTCGCGAGCGCGAACACGATGGCGCCGTCCGCCATCGCGGCGACGTCCTGCGCCCCCAGCACGTTCGGCGCGGAGACACCGATGAAGACGTCGGCGTCGACGACCGCCTGCTTCAGGGTGCCGGTGACGCCCTCGGGGTTGGTGTTGTCGGCGATCCAGCGCAGCGGCGTGCCGGGGGCGGCGTCGACGAGGTCCTCGCGGCCGGCGTGCACGACACCGTGGATGTCGGCGACGACGGCGTGCTTGACGCCCGCGGCGATGAGCAGCTTGAGGATGGCCGTACCGGCGGCGCCGGCGCCGGACATGACGACCCGTACGTCACCGATGGCCTTGCCCACCACGCGCAGCGCGTTGGTGAGCGAGGCGAGCACGACGATCGCCGTGCCGTGCTGGTCGTCGTGGAAGACGGGGATGTCGAGGGCCTCCCGCAGCCGCGCCTCGATCTCGAAGCAGCGGGGCGCGGAGATGTCCTCCAGGTTGATGCCGGCGAAGCCGGGGGCGATCGCCTTGACGATCTCGACGATCGCGTCGGTGTCCTGGGTGTCCAGGCACAGCGGCCAGGCGTCGATGCCGGCGAAGCGCTTGAAGAGGGCCGCCTTGCCCTCCATGACGGGCAGCGCGGCCTTCGGGCCGATGTTGCCGAGGCCGAGGACGGCGGAGCCGTCCGTCACGACTGCGACGGAGTTGCGCTTGATGGTGAGGCGGCGGGCGTCCTCGGGGTTCTCGGCGATCGCCATGCAGACGCGGGCCACACCCGGCGTGTAGATCATGGAGAGATCGTCACGGTTGCGGATGGGGTGCTTGGCCGCCATCTCGATCTTGCCGCCGAGGTGCATCAGGAACGTACGGTCGGAGACCTTGCCCAGGACGACGCCCTCGATGCTGCTGAGCTTCTCGACGATCTCGTCCGCGTGGGTCGTGGAGGTCGCCGCGATGGTCACGTCGATGCGGAGCTTCTCGTGACCGGAAGCGGTGACGTCGAGGCCGGAGACCGACCCGCCGGAGGACTCGACGGCCGTGGTGAGCTGCGAGACGGCGGTTCCGCTCGCGGGCACCTCCAGCCGGACCGTCATCGAGTACGAGACGCTGGGCGCCGTTGCCATGGCCGAGTTCCTCTGCTTTCCCTAGCTTCGTTGCCGCCCCGCCCCGGCGGGTAGCCGGGCAGGGCCATCCGATGGTCGCACCTACCAGCCGGTAGCCGGTAATGCGCCTTCTGCTTTCGGAAACTGTTTTCCACCATACGAGAAGTTGACCAAAAACAGAAGAGGTCCGCGCCACCCGTAGGTGACGCGGACCTCTACTCATACGCTCAGTGGCACCGACCCGCCATGCTCGCCTCGCGGCAAGAGGTCCCTCTGAGGGACGAAGGTTGGGCCCGGGGGCTTGGATCGAGCCGGTGCCACAGACAGGCTAACAAACACTCCCGGAAGGTGATTCCCGTACGGCGTGTTGACTCGCCCGGGTTCAGTCCCTCAGCAGATCCGGGACCCCGTCCGCGTCCGGTTCGTCCCGCGGCCCCGACACCACCGTGAGCTGCTGGGTCGCCCGGGTGAGCGCCACGTACAGCACCCGCAGCCCGGCCGGGGACTCATCGGCGATCTCCGCGGGCGAGACGACGACCGTCGCGTCGTACTCCAGGCCCTTGGCCTCCAACGAGCCCAGCGCGACGACCCGTTCTCCGAGGTCGGCGAGCCAGCGGGCGGCCTCCGCGCGCCGGTTCATCGCGACGACCACGCCGACCGTGCCGTCGACGCGGTCCAGCAGGCGCTGCGCCTCCTCCCGTACGGTCCGCTCCAGATCGTCGCGTACGACCGTGAAGCGCGGCTCTACGCCGGTCGAGCGAACGGCGCGCGGGGACCGCGTGCCGGGCATCGCCAGGGTCAGGACCCGGGCGGCGAGTTCCGCGATCTCCGAGGGGTTGCGGTAGTTCACGGTGAGCTCGAAGCGGCGGCGCGGGCGGCTGCCGAGCGCCTCGTCGCGGGCCTCGGCCGCCTCGTCCGGGTCCGACCAGGACGACTGGGCCGGGTCGCCGACGACCGTCCAGGTGGCGTGGCGGCCCCGGCGGCCGACCATGCGCCACTGCATGGGGGTGAGGTCCTGGGCCTCGTCGACGATGACGTGCGCGTACTCGGTGCGCTCCGCCGCCAGCCGCTCGGCCCGCTCGCGCTGGCTCTCCTCGCGCTGCGGCATCAGCTCCTCGAGCCCGGTGAGCTGGTCCAGCGGGTCGAGCTCGCGCTTCTTCTTCGGGCGGGCGGGGGTGCCGAGCAGCGTGTGCAGCTCGTCCAGGACGGCCACGTCGTGCACGGACAGGCCGTCGCGGCGCAGGCTGCGGGCGACCCGCCGGACCTCGCCGGGGTTGAGGACGCGCCGCGCCCAGCGCCCGAGCCGCTTCTCGTCGGCCATGGCGTCCAGCACGCCGCGCGGGGTGAGCTCGGGCCACCAGGCGTCGAGGAACGAGACGAACGCGTCCTCCGACATCACGTCCTCGTCGAACGACGACCGCAGCTCGGCGGCCAGCTCCGGGTCGCTGTGCCGGCCGGCGGCGCCGGACTTCGCGTACAGCGCGTCCAGCAGCAGCCTGCGCGCACGCGGCCGCAGCAGGTTCACGGGCGCGGTGCCGCCGAGCACGTTGTGCCGGATCCGCTGGAGCTCGTCGGCCTCCAGCTCCAGCCGGCGCCCGAAGGCGACGACCCGCAGCCGGCCCGGCGCGTCCCCCAGTTCCAGGGCTCCACGGGCCGCCTTGCGCAGGACCTTCAGCATCCGCGACGAGCCCTTGACCCGGGCGACCGCCGGATCGTCGTACGTCGTCGCCTCCGCGCCGGCGGCGTCGGTGGCGAGGGAGCCCACCGCGCGGATCGCGACCTGCCCCTCCTCGCCCAGCGAGGGCAGCACGCCCTCGGTGTAGGCGACGAGCAGCGGGGTCGGGGAGACGATCAGGATGCCGCCCGAGTAGCGGCGGCGGTCCTGGTAGAGGAGGTACGCGGCGCGGTGCAGCGCCACGGCCGTCTTTCCGGTGCCGGGGCCGCCCTCGACGTACGTCACAGAGGCGGCGGGGGCCCGGATCACCAGGTCCTGCTCGGCCTGGATGGAGGCCACGATGTCCCGCATCGTGTGGCTGCGGGCCTGGCCCAGCGCGGCCATCAGGGCGCCGTCGCCGATGACGGGCAGCGCGGCGCCGTCGAGGGTGGCGGTCAGCTCCGGGCGCATCAGGTCGTCCTCGACGCCGAGGACCTTGCGGCCCTTGGAGCGGATGACCCGGCGGCGTACGACCCGGCCCGGCTCGACCGGGGTCGACCGGTAGAAGGGCGCGGCGGCCGGGGCCCGCCAGTCGATGACCAGGGGCGCGTAGTCGGAGTCGAGGACGCCGATACGGCCGATGTGGAGGGTCTCCCCGATGTCGGCCGTGTTGTCCGGGCGTACGGCGTCCTCGGCCGGCTCGACCGAGGTGTACGCGCCGTCCGGGCCCTTCTCGCCGTCCTTCCCGCGCAGCAGGTCGATCCGGCCGAAGAGGAAGTCCTCGAACTCGTTGTTGAGCCGGTTGAGGTGGACCCCGGCCCGGAACACCTGGGCGTCACGCTCCGCGAGCGCGCCGGGCGTGCCGACCTGGCCGCGCTTGGCGGCATCGTTCATCAGGAACTCCGCCTCGTGGATCTTCTCCTCGAGGCGGCGGTACACCTGGTCCAGATGTTCCTGTTCGGCACCGATCTCGCGGTCCCGGACCGAATCGACACCGGCGTCGACATCGGACCCGACGGCGGTATCGACAGCGGCTTCCTGCGCGGCCACTGAGGCCCCCTTCTGACGTGCACTGGGCAGCCGTCAACCGTACGCGAAGGGGGCCCGCTATGTCAGGCCTCGACCTCCACGAGGCGCTTTCCGTCGAACGTACGCACCTCGAAGTGATCGATGTCGTTGCGCTCCATGGCCGCGCCGCCGTGCACGTACAGCGGGTTCTTCGCCGACTCGTGCGTGCTGTCCGGGATGCCGTAGCCCCACTTGGGGACCGCCCAGGAGGTGACGACCTCCTCCTCGCCCGTCTTGGAGACGGCGATCAGGTTGCACTTGAGCGGGCCCTTGACGTTCTTGAGCTCCAGGACCGTGTGGGTGCCCCAGCCCTTCTTCTCCATGCCGACGGTGGCGCTGACCTTGGTGACCGCGTCCGTCGCCTGGATCTTCTCCTCCATGTGGTTGAAGAAGGCGTCCTCGGCGGGGCTGGTCGGGTGCGGCTCGATCGCGACGTTGCCCTTGCTGTCGTCGCCCTGGGTGGCGACCACGGCGACCGTCGGGCCGCCGACGATCAGGATCACCGACGCCGCGATCATGTACATGCTCCGTCGGCGCTTGCGGGCGCGCTGGGTGGCGACCTCGTCCACCAGCCGGTCCAGCAGCTGGGGGCTGGGTGCGGTGGGGATCGACGCGACGGGCGGAGGAGGTGGCGGCTCCATGATCCTGCTGTCGAACGGCAGGACGCTCGGCGGGATGTCCGGAGGGAGGCCCGGCAGGAGGTTCTCCTCCCGCGGCGGGGCCAGCTGCCCGGGGGACTCCCCGAGCATCGCCAGCATCGGCTCCATGCCCGCGAACTCCTCGAGGTGGGCGGCGCAGATGTCGCAGCCGGCCAGATGTGCCTCGAATTCGGTCGCTTCCGCGTCGTCCAGGATGCCGAGGACGTACGCCCCGACGGTCTCATGGATCGAGCCCTGTTCATCCTGCTGCCTGTTCATGCCGTGACCCCCCTCTCCTCCAGAGCGAGCTTCATGGAACGCAATGCGTAGAACACACGGGACCGCACGGTCCCACTGGGTATGCCGAGTGTCTCGGCCGCCTCATTGACCGTACGCCCCTTGAAGTACGTCTCGACGAGTACTTCCCTGTGCGCCGGGGTCAAATCGTCGAGCGCATCCGAGAGCGTCATCAGCCACAACGCCTTGTCGATCTCGTCCTCCGCGGGCATGACCTCCAGCGGCGACGGATCGACCTCCTGCGGCCGGGCCTGCCGGCTGCGGTGACCGTCGATGACGATGCGGCGAGCGACCGTCACCAGCCAGGGTCGGACAGAGCCGGTGGCCCGGTTGAGCTGACCGGCGTTCTTCCAGGCACGGATGAGCGTCTCCTGTACGACGTCCTCGGCGCGCTGGCGGTCGCCGGCGACGAGGCGCAGTACATAGGCGAGCAGAGGTCCGGCGTGCTCCTGGTACAGCGCGCGCATCAGCTCCTCGTCGGGGACGGAGGTGCTGGTGCGCGGCGGAACGGCGCGGTGCCGGGCCTGCCCTGAACGGTCATCGGCCACGGCGGCATCCTTGCGCACCCGAACCTCCCCGGTCGAGACCCTGACTGGCGTCTGGACTGCTTCCCTGTCGTCCATCACTACGGAGGGGGGCGCCAGTCGTCTCAACGGGGCGGGGAATTCTTTTCAAGATCTTTTACGTGGGGCTCGTCGTGCCGCGAGCCGGTGGTCCGGAGCCGGTGCCGGGCCACCCGTACCCGGTTGCCGCACACCTCGCTGGAGCACCAGCGGCGCCGCCGCCCGCGCGAGGTGTCGACGTAGACGCGGCGGCAGTTGTCGCCCTCGCAGCGGCGCAGCCGGGCGCGGGCGACCGGGTCGGTGAGCAGTTCCACCGCGTCGCGCGCGACGGCGGCGATCAGCGCGGCGCACTCGGGCCGGGCGAGCGGGGCGCGCACGAGGCCGCCGTCGTCGCCGCGTACGGCTCTCGGGGCGGGCGGGGCCGCGTCGGCGGCGAGTCTGTTGAGCCGGTCGAGGGCGCCGTCCTCGGCCCGGCCGTCGAGCTGGGCGTGGACCAGGCGCGCGACGCACTCGCGGAGTTCGAGGAACGGCGGCACCCAGCGCGCGGTCACCGCGGCGAGCGGGGTGCCGGGTGGCACCAGCCCGGCGGCCGTCAGCCACTGCCCCAGCCGCTCCGGCCCCGCCGCCGACCGCTGCGCCGCCGCGAGATCCAGCGCCAGGAGATCCAGGCAGACGCGCCCGGAATCGAACCGCCATCCGTACGAGCCCCTCGCCATGGCCATGACTTCAGGGTGCCCTCGACGGTGCGCGTCCGGAACCCCACTCACCGAAGGCGTGGTGGATTGCCCACGCTCGCGCGCGCATGCATAATGCATGCATGGTGGCACTGCAGATTCGTGACGTACCCGACGAAGTCCGCGACATACTGGCCGACCGCGCCCAGGAGCTCGGGCAGTCCCTTCAGACCTACCTCCTGTCGCTCGTCACGGCCGAGGCGGAGCGGACGAACAACCTCGCCCTGCTGCGTTCGTTCGAAGACCGGACCGACGGCGTCGACAGCTCCATGGATGAGACCGTGACGGAGGTCGAAAAAGCACGGGCGGAGCGCGCACGGTGATCGTCGTCGACGCCTCGGTCCTCACCGAGGCACTCACGGGTGACGGCACGGCGGGCAAGGCCGCCCGTGCCCGGCTCATGCGAGACAACCACTGGGCGGCACCAGAGCATCTCGTCGTCGAGACCTTCCACGCGGTCCGAGGACGGCTGCTTGGTGGAAAGATCACCCTCGCGCGTGCCGACGCGGCGGTGGCGGCCCTGTCCCAGGTCGCGCTCGAGACGATCGACGTGCAGCGGCTACTGCCCCGCATGTGGGAGCTCCGGCAGAACGTCTCCGGTTACGACGCCGCGTGCATCGCGGCGGCCGAGACCTTCGCCTGTCCGCTGATCACCGGTGACGCCCGCCTCAGCCGTTGCAACGCGGCGCGATGCGCCATCGAGGTCATCGCCTGACGCAAAGCCCCCCGAGCAGCACTACGCGCCTCCGTACTTCTCGTCCGCCGCCGGATCCAGCGCCAGCCGGTAGCCGCGCTTGACCACCGTCTGGATGAGGTTCGGCGCCCCCAGTGCCGTACGCAGCCGGGCCATCGCCGTCTCGACGGCGTGCTCGTCGCGGCCCGCGCCCGGCAGCGCGCGCAGCAGGTCCGCGCGGGAGACGACCCAACCGGGGCGGCGGGCCAGGGTCTTCAGCAAGGACATACCGGCTGGGGGGACCGGGCGCAGCTGGTCGTCCACGACGACCGCGTGGCCGCGGATCTCGACGCGGCGCCCGGCGAGCGGCAGGGTGCGGGCGCGCGAGGGGAGTTCGAGGCAGAGGAGCTGGACGAGCGGGCCGAGCCGGAAGCGTTCGGGCTGGACGGTGTCCAGGCCGCGCGCCTGGAGCGGCAGCGCGGTGACCGGGCCGACGCACGCGGCGAGGACGTCGTGGGCGAGGGCGTCGAGGAGCTGCGGGAGCAGCCCGCGCTCCTCGGCCCGCGAGAACAGGGACGCGGCCGCCGGGGCGCTGGTGAAGGTCAGGGCGTCCAGGCCGCGCGCCACGGTGGCGTCCAGGAGCCGGTCCAGCGGAGCGGCGTCCTGCGGCGGCATCCACCGGTAGACCGGTACGACGACGACCTGCGCGCCCCCGGCCCGCAGCGACTCGACGAATCCGGGAAGCGGTTCGCCGTGCAGCTGGAGGGCGATCCGGCGGCCCTCGACGCCTTCCGCGAGGAGCCGGTCGAGCACCTCGGCCATCGATTCGGAGGTCGGCGACCACTCCTCCGTCAGTCCGGCGGCCCGGATCGCGCCTTTCACCTTCGGTCCGCGCGCGAGGAGTTCGACACCCCGCAGGCAGGCCAGCAGCTCCTCGCCGCAGCCCCATCCGTCGGCCGCCTCCACCCAGCCGCGGAAGCCGATCGCGGTGGTGGCGACCACGACGTCCGGCGCGTGGGCGATGAGTTCCTTGGTCGCGGCCAGCAACTCGCCGTCGTCGGCGAGCGGCACGATCCGCAGGGCGGGCGCGTGCTGCACGACGGCGCCGCGGCGCTGGAGCAGCGCGCCCAGCTCATCGGCGCGCCGGGCCGCGGTGACCCCGACCGTGAAGCCCGCGAGGGGCCCCACGGCGGCGGCGGGGACGGCGGCATGCTGTGCGGTGTCGTGCTGCGCGTTCATGCCGACCGAGCGTGGCAAGGGAGCGTGACGGTCCCGGTTCGCCGGTGTTTCCGCGCCGTTAAGAGGCACGCCGTCTCACACCTCGGCGTAGCTGAGCTGCGGCTTCGCCTCGGCTGTGGCCTCCGGCACGGGTGCGGGGGCCGGCCGGCGAAGGTATACGGCCCAGGTGACCGCGCAGCACACGGCGTAGCAGACGAGGAAGGCGACGAACGCTCCCGTCCCCGTCCCCGCCGTCAGGAACGACTGCCGGAAGGCGAGGTTGATGGCGAGCCCGCCGAGCGCGCCGACGGCGCCGATCAGCCCCATCGCGGCCCCGGAGAGCCTGCGCCCGTAGGCCTCCGCCTCCTCGCCCGTCATGCCCCGGGCCAGCGCCTTGGCCCGGAAGATGCCCGGGATCATCTTGTACGTGGAGCCGTTGCCGAGCCCGCTCAGGATGAACAGCGCGACGAAGCCCACCAGGAAGACCGGCAGCGACTCGGTCACGGAGGCGTACAGCACGACACCGGTGGCCGCCGCCATCGCGACGAACGTCCCGAGCGTGATCCTCGCCCCGCCGAAGCGGTCCGCGAGCCGACCGCCGACCGGCCGGATCAGCGAGCCGAGCAGCGGCCCGACGAAGGTGAGCGACGCGGCCTGCAGCGGGGTGCGCCCGAACTGGGTCTGCAGGACGAGGCCGAAGGCGAAGCTGTAGCCGATGAAGGATCCGAACGTGCCGATGTACAGGAACGACATGATCCAGGTGTGGGCGTCCTTGACCGCCTCCTTCGCCGCCCCGGTGTCGTTCTTCACGGGTGCGAGGTTGTCCATGAACAGCGCGGCGCACAGCGCGGCGATCACGATCAGCGGCATGTAGACGCCGAGCACGATCCGTGGGTGCGCGGCCCCCGCGGTGCCGATCACCAGCAGTCCGACGAGCTGCACGACGGGCACGCCGATGTTCCCGCCGCCCGCGTTGAGGCCCAGTGCCCAGCCCTTCTTCCGCAGCGGGAAGAAGGCGTTGATGTTGGTCATGGAGGAGGCGAAGTTCCCGCCGCCGACGCCGGTGAGCGCCGCGACCGCCAGGAAGGTGCCGTACGACGTACCCGGCTCCATCACCGCGTACGCGGCCCCGGTCGGCAGGAGCAGCATCAGGGCGCTGAAGATGGTCCAGTTACGGCCGCCGAAACGGGCCACGGCGAAGGTGTACGGCACCCGGATCACGGCCCCCACCAAGGTGGCGACGCCGATCAGGAAGAACTTCCCGGCCGGATCGATCCCGTACTCGGGCCCCATGAACAGGACCATGACCGACCACAGGGTCCAGACGGAGAACCCGATGTGCTCGCTGAGCACGGAGAAGACCAGATTCCGCCGGGCGATCCGCTCCCCCTGCGACTTCCAGAAGGCCTCGTCCTCCGGGTCCCACTGCTCGATCCACCTGCCACCACTGCTGCCGCCGCTGCTGTCGGCCATGGCGCGCCTCCACACCTCGTGTCGGGTAGTGGAGGCGACGCTACGGACGACGGGTTTCAGCCCCGTGGCGCGAGGTGACCGGTGCGCAACCTTGCTCTCACCCGGGGCTCGGGCCCGGTGTGAGCGCTCCGCGACGACACCGCGGCCTCGTGTCCGGGTCCGGAGGACGGACCGGGGCACGGGGCCTTCGGGCGGTCGGGCGGTCGGCCGGTCGGGCAGTCGGCCGGTCGGGCAGTCGGTCGGGCGGTCGGGCGGTCGGCCAGGGAGATCAGCGGGCTGCCGCGCGGCGCTTGTGAGTGGCGCTTGCGCGTGGCGATCAACATGCCCCCGCCGACGGCCGCGCCGGCCATGACCGAGGTCAGGATTCCGTTCGCGCCACGAGGCACGCCCGGTCGGCCTCCGGCAGCCAGCTCCCGGCCGGCTGTGCCAGCCATCCCCCGGCCTCCTCCAGCGTCCGTGCCACCGCCCGCAGCACCGCGAGCCCCGGATGCCGCTGCCCCTTGCGCCACACCATCGACACCGGCGACAACGGCACGGGGTCGACGAGCGGCCGCAGGACCATGCCGGGCACGTCGATGAAGTCGGTGCTCGCCAGCACCGACCAGCCCCGTCGGCGCACCACGCGGACGAACTCCTCCTTGCCCACGATCTCCGGGAACGGCTCGGCCATCGCGATGTCCCGGCCTTCGAACAGCCGCGCCGCCAGGTCGGTCCACTCGGCCGTCGCCGGATTGCCCGCGGCCGCGTACAGGGTCTCGCCCGCCAGCGCGGCCAGCGGGATCTCCTCCAGCGCCGCGAGCCCGTGGTCCTCCGGCAGCAGGACCGCCATCCGCTCGAAGCGGACCGGCTGATGGGACAGGCCCGCGCGGACGGCCGGTTCGAGGCCGGCGACCCGGCCGAAGGAGACGTCGATCCGTCCGGCCAGGATCTCGGCCGCCGCACCGGCGAGTCCGCTGAGGAAGCGGGCCACGAACTCCTGCTCCGGGGCGGCCCCGCGGGCCTCCTCCAGGACCAGGTGGCCGGTGCCGACGGGGGCGCCGATGTCGACGCGCAGGGGGCGGGCGGCGGGGGCGAAGGCCTCGGTGAGTTCGTCGTGCGCGGCCAGGACCCGCCGGGCGTACGGAAGCAGCCTCCCCCCGTCCTCGGTCAGGGTGACCTGACGGGTCGTCCGCACGAACAGGTCCGCACCGAGGTCGCGCTCCAGCCGCCGGATGTCGCGGCTGAGCGCCTGCTGGGCGACATACAGCCGGGCCGCCGCGCGGGTGAAGTGGAGCTCCTCGGCGGCGGCGACGAAGGCGCGGAGCAGCCGGGGTTCGATGTCCTTGGGCACGCGGACGAATTTACAACAGGGGTGCGTCAATTGGGCCCGAACAGGTGTTGGACCGCAGCGACCGCCTGACGTGAACCTTGATCCATGCCGCAGACGACCACGTCACCCACGACCACCCTTCGTATGACCACCTCCGGCGGGACCCTGGTCCTGGCACCGGGCTTCCAGGAGCCGGGCGCGGGGCGCGGGGGGCACCACCCGAGGTCCGGGGCCGGGACACACGGCGCGGCCGCCGCGGCCCGGCGGCGGGACCGGCCGCCGGGCCCGTACGCGCGCCTCTTCCGCACCCCGGGCGCCCGGGCCTTCACCGCGGGGAACCTGATCGCACGCCTCCCGATGGGGATGTTCAACGTGAGCGCCGTGATCATGATCGCCGGGCAGCGCGGCTCGTACGCGCTCGCCGGTGCGGTCACCGCGACCGGTCTCGCCGCCTCCGCCCTCGTCGCGCCCTGGACGGCCCGGCTCGTCGACCGCTACGGCCAGGCCCGTATCGCCGTCCCCGCCACCGCGTTCGCCGTGCTCGGCTCGCTCGCGCTGCTGCTGTGCGTGCGGTACGAGGCACCCGACTGGACGCTCTTCGCCGCGTACGCCGCCACCGCCACGACCCCCAACACGGGCGGCATGTCGCGAGCCCGGTGGGCGCACCTCCACCGGGGCGACGCCGACGCGCTGCACACCGCGAACTCCTTCGAGCAGGCCGCCGACGAGCTGTGCTTCATGCTCGGCCCGGTGCTCGCGGCCTTCCTCTGCTCGGCGCTGTTCCCGGAGGCGGGCACGCTCGTCGGGGCCGCACTGCTGCTGACCGGGGTCCTGACGTTCGCGGCCCAGCGCGCCACGGAGCCGCCGGTCTCGCGCGGTGCCTCTCGGCGCTCGCCACTGCGCACACCACGGATGGTCCGGATGCTGGCGGTGTTCCTCGCCACGGGCGCGGTCTTCGGCGCGATGGAGGTCGTCACGATCGCCTTCGCCGACGGCCCGGCGGCGGGCGTCGTGCTGGCGCTCCAGGCGGCCGGCTCGTGCGCCGCGGGACTCGCGTACGGAAGGGCGCGGCGCACGCCCCGGCTCAGGACCTGCCTCGCGGCGATGGCCGCGCTGATGACCCTGCCCCTGCTGGCGGCGACCCTGACCGGTTCGCTGCTCGCGGTGGCGGGTGCGCTGCTGGTCGCGGGCATGGCGACGGCCCCGACGATGGTCACGGGGATGGGCATGATCCAGCGCCTGACCCCCGAGGGCCAATTGAACGAGGGCATGACGCTGGCCGTCACCGCGCTGCTCGGCGGTGTCGCGGCGGGGGCGGCGGCGGGCGGCTGGACGGTGGAGCGGGCGGGGGCGGCGCACGGCTACGCGATCCCGGCGCTGGCCGCTGCCATGGCGCTCGTATTCGCCGGTCTCCTGCACCGGAGCGGACCCACGAAGGGCCCCACTGACGCCGCGGGGCATCACTGTTCGACATGACCCCCGATCTGCTGAAAACCGGCGGAAGGGGCGGGTCTCCGCATGTTCCGGCGATATCGTCCGCAGGCTCGGCATTTCCTTGATCGGATGTGCCCCATCTGCGAACGGAGACGCCCGTGCGAATGACCGACATCCAGCGCTGTGAAGCGCGGCCCGGGCGGCTCGTCGAGTGGGCGCTCAGTCCCGCCGCCGTCGCGACGGCGGCGGGACTGCCCGAGGATTCCCGGCCGCCGGCGTACGTTCAGGAATCGCACATCAGGACGGCCCGATCCGTGCGCGAGGACGGCCTGGCCGTGCCGACCTGGCTCGGGACGGTCTTCGACATCGCGGGCACGGTCGATCTCGACGCCCTGGAGGGCGCGTTGCGGAGCTGGACGCTCCAGCACGAGACGCTGCGCAGCGGCTTCCGCTGGGCGGACGGGGAGATGCGCCGGTTCACGCTCGACTCCGAGTCCGTGTCACTGCACCGGGAAGTGGTCGGCGACTTCCCCGACGCGGCGGAACTGGTCCAGCACCTCCAGGACCGCTTCGACGTCGCGGCGGACGCGCTGCACTGGCCGAACTTCCTCTACGCGGCGGTCGTCCGGGACGACTGCACCAGCGTGTACATGGCCTTCGACCACAGCAACGTCGACTCGTACTCCCTCCAGCGACTCCCCTCCGAGATCCACGAGCTCTACGCGGCGGGCGTCGAGGGCCGTCCCGTGGCGCCGGCACCGGTCGGCAGTTACGTCGACTTCTGCGAGATCGAGCGGGCGGACGCGGACCGGATCGACGACACCCATGCGATCGTCGCCCGCTGGCGGGAGTTCATCCAGCGCTGCGACGGGAAACTGCCGAACTTCCCCGTCGACCTCGGTCTGGAGCCCGGCGACCCGCTGCCCACCCAGAAGCTCATGTGCGAGACGCTCGTGGACGCGGACACCGCCGCCGCGTTCGAAGCCTCCTGCCGGCGCTTCGGCGGATCCCTGATCGGCATCCTGGCCGCCACGAGCCTCATCGTCCAGGAGATCGGCGGGCAGTCCGTCTACCGCACGGTCCTGCCGTTCCACACCAGGGTGAAGTCCCAGTGGTCGGACTCCGTGGGCTGGTACGTCGGCGGCGCGCCGATCGAGATCCCGCTGGCGCGGGTCACCGACTTCCCGAGCGCCCTGCGGGCCGTGCGCGCCGAGCTGCGGGCCAACAGGTCGCTGGCGCGCGTCCCGATCCCCCGGGTACTGCGCCTGCTCGGCTCGGACTTCCGCCCGACGTCGCCCGACCTGTACTCGATCGTCTCGTTCGTCGACGCCCGGGGCATCCCCGGATCCGACCGCTGGGCCGAGCAGAAGGCGTACGGACTGGTGAGGGTGTCGTACGGCGACCAGGTGTGCGTGTGGATCAACCGGCTCCACGAGGGCCTGTGGTTCTGCAGCCGCTACCCGGACACCCCCGTGGCGTACAAGAACATGCGGCTGTACGTCGAGCGGCTGCGGGACCTCATCGTGTCGGTGGCCCACGCGGAACCGGCCCTGAGCACCGCCGGCTGACACCGCGCCCCGCACGGCATCCGGTCGACCGACCAGGCCCCCAACTCCGTTCAGGAACAGGGGCGATGGAAGGATCGCCGGATGCAGTTCGACGACCTCACCGGCATGCGCCGCACCTGCACCGAGCGACTCGGCGAGAAGGCCGGCCGGCAGTTCACGGCGATGGCCCGCCGAGGCTTCCGCCTGAGCCCTCCGGCCAAGGACACCCGGGCCACCGGCCGGTGCCGCCTCGGCGGTCCCGCGCTGCTCGAACCGGGCACCCCCTGGCCCGAGCACGAGGGCCTGCCGCTTTCCCTCCACGCCGTACTCGACACCGACGCCCTCGCCGGCTGGCTCGGGGACGAGCTGCCCACGCGGCCGGGCCTTCTCAACTTCTTCTACCTCGACCCGGACGTGCCGTACGAGGAGTACAGGCGTCTGGATCTCCTCGCGTCGGGGGTGTGCCGGGTGCTTCCCGCAGACCCCGCCCGAGCGGTGGAGACGGCGGCACCCGAACCGGCGAGGAGCTACCCGGCCACACCTGTCCACGCGGCCGGGGTGACCATGCTCCCGGACTGCTGGGACCTCGAGGACGGCGACCTCGACTTCGACAGGGAGGAGCACTGGGGCGCGCCCTCGCTCCTCATCAACGCGATGGGAGACCTCGACGGGAACACCGCCGGCAGTCACTGCGCCTTCGGCTGGCCCGACACCTCGCACGCGGGCCAGGTGACCGGCCGAGGGGCCGGCGGCCCCGACGTCCATCTGCTCCAGCTGCCCGAGGACCCGGAGCTGGGATGGAGCTGGGGCGACGCCGGCACCCTGTACTTCACGGTCCCGGCGGAGGCGTTCTCGAAGGGCGACTTCGCCGATGCCGAGGCGATTCTGCGCTGCTGCTGAACGCCGGCGCCGGGCAGCACCCGGTCCCCCGCCCGCCCTGATCGGTGCCGTCGCCGGGGCGGTACGCTGCACTGCCCCCGATGCGGGGGCATACATTCCGCTTCAGGGGAGGGCCCCATGGCCATCAAGAAGGCGACCATTCAGCAGCAGGTGGCGGCCGCCATCACCGAGGCCAATCCGGCCGACCGGCCGATCGTCACGATCCAGGCCGTCGCCGGTCCCAGCGTGTGGCTGATGAGCATGCTCGGCCTGATAGGCCAGGCGTTCCTCACGTACTACTTCGTCACCGTGACCCAGCAGGGGTACGTGGTCATCCACAAGGCGAGCCGGATGAGCAACCGCCCGCAGGAGGTCGCCTACGCCCTGCCGTCGGCCCAGCTCACGGGCATGATCGGCGACATCAGGCGCAACACGGTCTGGAGCTCGTTCCGCTTCCAGCTGCCCGGACAGCCGCAGCCGACCCGGATGAACGTGCACCGCATCTGGCGGACCGAGATGGACCACACGCTCGGTCTGCTGACCGGCCAGCAGCTGCCGGTGGCCTGACCCGCAGCAAGAGGGCGGCAACGCAGGAACGACGAAGGCCCGGCAGCTACGGCCGCCGGGCCTTCGTCGTACATGGGATGAGTGGAGATGGCGGGAATCGAACCCGCGTCCAACGGTGCGGAACCAGGGCTTCTCCGTGTGCAGTTCGCTGCGATTTTCTCAGCCCCGGAGATCACGCGAACAAGTCTCCGACGGGCTCAGTCACTGTTTGATTTCCTCCCAGGCCCCGTGACCGGGTCTAGGAGTTTAGATCCCTTGATGATGCCAGGATCCGGGTCGGGATCACCCCCGGGCTGACACTTCGCAAGTCGCTACTTAGGCAGCGAGGGCGAAGGAATCGCGCTTGGTGTTGGCGATTATTGGTTGCGACATATGGTTAACGAGATCATTGCCGCTTCCTCGACACGCTTCCCCTGCTTCGACATCCGCTGTCGAAACCGATCATCCCCATGTTGATTTTTCAATGCGTGCACCCGCTGTGAGGTGCGTGACCCATCGTACGTGACGACCGCGTACGGTTGCCAGCGACTTAACGGCGCCCGGCGGGACGGTCTCAGATCGCCGACGCCCGCTGGCGCCGCTTCGCCGCCGCAATCGCCCGGTTCGTCTCGCGGGTGTCCTGCTTCTCCCGCAGCGTCTGCCGCTTGTCGTACTCCTTCTTGCCCTTGGCGAGCGCGATCTCGACCTTGACCCGGCCGCCCAGGAAGTACAGGGCGAGGGGCACGATCGTGTGCCCCGTCTCCTGGGACTTCGACTCCAGCTTGTCGATCTCGGCGCGGTGCAGCAGCAGCTTGCGCTTCCGCTTCGCCGAGTGGTTGGTCCAGCTGCCCTGGGAGTACTCCGGGACGTGGATGTTGTGCAGCCACGCCTCGCCACGGTCGATCTGGACGAAGCCGTCGACCAGCGACGCCCGGCCCATCCGGAGCGACTTCACCTCGGTGCCCATGAGCACCACACCGCACTCGTAGGTGTCGATGATGTGGTAGTCGTGGCGCGCCTTCTTGTTCTGCGCGATGAGCTTGCGCTCAGGACCCTTGTCCTGGTCCTTCTTCTTGGCAGGCTTGCCCTGCACGTTCACGAGTCCCTTTGCCATAGTGCGGCCATTTTCGCACTACGAGCCCCCTCCGAGGCCACTCAATACCGTCCGCGCCCGGTCCTCGGCCCGTTCCCCGTCCCGTTCGCCGACCGCCAGGTCCGGGGTGATGCCCTTGCCGTCGAGATCGTGACCGGCGGGGGTCCGGTAGTGACCGACCGTGAGCTCGGCCACGGACCCGTCGGGCAGCCGCTCCGGCATCTGCACGGACCCCTTCCCGAAGGTGCGCGTACCGACGGTGACCGCGCGGCCACGGTCCTTCAGCGCCCCCGTGAGCAGCTCGGCGGCGCTCATCGTGCCGCCGTCCACGAGGGCGACGACGGGTCTGTCGGTGTCCCCGCCCGGCTCGGCGTACAGGGCCTTCTGCTCGCCGTCCACGTCGTACGTGGCGACCAGGCCGCCGTCCAGGAAGGCGGAGGCGGCGGTGACGGCCTCGCCGACCAGGCCGCCGCTGTTGCCGCGCAGGTCGAGCAGTACGCCGGCGCCCGCCGGGGCGGCCCGCACGGCGTCCCGTACCCGCTTGCCGGTGCCCTTGGTGAACGCCGCCACCTTGATCATCACGGCGTCGCCGTCGAGCCGGCGGACGGTGACGGCCTCCCTGGCGACCCGCGCGCGGCGCAGCGTCTCGGTCCAGGTGCGCTCGCCGCGCTGGAGGCCGAGCTCGACGGCGGAGCCGGCCGTGGCGCCCGTACCGTCGCCGCGGAGCAGGGAGACGACCTCGGACACCGGGCGTCCGTCTATCGCCTCGCCGTCGACCGTCCGCAGCTGGTCGCCCGCCACGATCCCGGCCCGCTCGGCCGGACCGCCGCGCCGCACCCGGGCCACCTCGACCCGACCGTCGGCGCCGCGCCTGGCCCACAGACCGACGCCGGTGTACGTACCGCCGAGGGCCTGCTCGAAGTCCTCGTACTCGCCCTTGTCGTACACCGCGCCCCAGCGGTCCCCGCTGCGGCTGACGACCTCCTCGGCCGCGGCCGCGGGCGACTTCCCGTCGGCCATCGCCTCTGCCGCCGCGCGGGCGACCTCGTCACGACCCGCTTCGTCACGACCCGCTTCGTCACGGCCCGCGGTCGCGGCGGCGGCGCGCGTGACCTGCATCGCGGGCGGCCGCTCGTCGCTCCGGGGCAGCAGACCGGTGGCGGAGGCGGTCGCGAAAGCACCCGCGAACACCACTGTCAGGGCCGCCCCGCGACGAAACCCACGGGACATCAAGGGTGAATCAAGGCCCAACATGGCGCCCACTCTAGGACAAGCGAAGGGCGCCGTACGGCTGTTGGCCGTACGACGCCCGGGGCGCTTGTCACACCTTGAGGTACTTGCGCAAAGCGATAAATGCCGCCAAGGAGGGCATCAACAGGCCGATCACCAGTACCAGGGGCAACACGGCGAAGACCGCGTCCCAGCCGATGAAGTTGATCAGCGGCATCTGCTGGGCGAGCTGGAGTCCGTGGTCGATCAGGAAGTACCGGCCGACGAGCAGGAACACACAGGCGACCGCGCCGCCGAGCAGCCCCGCGAAGGCGGCCTCCATGATGAACGGCATCTGGATGTAGAAGCTGGACGCGCCGACGAGCCGCATGATGCCCGTCTCGCGGCGCCGGCTGAACGCCGACACCCGCACGGTGTTGACGATCAGCATCATGGCGACGACCAGCATCAGGCCCATCACGCTGAGCGCGGCGACCCGCATGCCCTTCATCATGTTGAAGAGCGTCTCCAGCGTGCTGCGCTGGTCGGCGATGGAGTGCACACCGTCCCGGCCGGCGAACTCGGTGGCGATCACCTGGTACTTCTCCGGGTCCTTGAGCTTGACCCGGAGCGACTCCTGCATCTGGTCCGGAGTGATGATCGTGACGATGGCGGTGTCGGCGTACTGCTCCCGGTAGTGCTTGTACGCCTCGTCGGCCGTCTCGTGGTGGACCTTCTCGACGATGTCCATGTCGTCCAGCTCGGCCTCGATCTGCTCCCGCTGCTGGGTGGTCACCGCACCCTTGGAGCACTTGCCGCCGGCCGTCTCCGCGTCGTTCTTGTTGCAGAGGTAGATCGAGACGTTGACCTTGTCGTACCAGAAGTCCTTCATGGTGCTGACCTGCTCACTCATGAGCAGCGCACCACCGAAGAGGGCGAGCGAGAGGGCTACGGAGACGATGACGGCGAAGGTCATCGTGAGATTGCGGCGGAGACCGACGCCGATCTCCGAGAGTACGAACTGCGCGCGCATGGCGAGTCTTTCAGCCTTTCCTCTGCCTGCTCAGTGCTGGTAGCCGTAGACGCCGCGCGCCTGGTCGCGTACGAGACGGCCGCCTTCGAGCTCGATGACGCGCTTGCGCATCTGGTCGACGATGTTCTGGTCGTGCGTCGCCATCACCACGGTCGTGCCGGTCCTGTTGATGCGGTCCAGCAGCTTCATGATGCCGACGGAGGTCTGCGGGTCGAGGTTGCCGGTCGGCTCGTCCGCGATCAGCAGCATCGGGCGGTTGACGAACGCACGGGCGATCGCGACACGCTGCTGCTCACCACCGGAGAGCTCACCGGGCATCCGGTCCTCCTTGCCGCCGAGGCCGACGAGGTCGAGGACCTGCGGCACGGCCTTGCGGATCTCTCCGCGCGGCTTGCCGATGACCTCCTGCGCGAACGCCACGTTCTCCGCGACGGTCTTGTTGGGCAGCAGGCGGAAGTCCTGGAAGACCGTGCCGAGCTGGCGGCGCATGTGCGGCACCTTCCAGTTGGACAGTCGGGCGAGGTCCTTGCCCAGGACATGCACCATGCCCTGGCTGGCACGCTCCTCGCGCAGGATGAGCCGCAGGAACGTCGACTTGCCGGAACCGGACGAGCCCACGAGGAAGACGAACTCCCCCTTCTCGATCTCCAGGGAGACGTCACGCAGGGCGGGTCGGTTCTGCTTGGGGTAGCTCTTGGAGACGTTGTCGAATCGGATCACGGGTGCACCACGGTCGGCCGGGGGTATAGGTGTGCGTGACCTTACGCGAAGCGGGCTGGCACGTGCAGTCACCGACCGCTCTTGCGCATTTTGTCCACCTCGTGTCCACCCTCGGACGGGCACCGGAACGGCCCCGGAACGGGCCTATTCGGACGGGGCGCGCCGAAACGCGCGCGAGCTGGCACAGTGGTAGGGGAACGCACGGGAACGCGCGCGTTTCCCTGAGCGTTGAGCGGAGTGACGTCTCGGCGGCGACTCCGCCGCGCGGGAGGAGGAAAGCGCATGACCTATGACCGACTGGTGTGCGCCAACTGCGCGTCCCCCGTCACCGAGGGCCGCTGCCCGGTCTGCCGGGCGAACCGGGAGCGCCTGCAGCAGGAGGGCCCCCTGGGTCCCCTCTCGGGCCTGAGCCCTGCGGCGCTGCTGACGCTGGTGGTGCTGCTGGTCGCGGCGGTGGCGCTGCTGGCGCACCAGGCCGCGTAGCTTTCCCGCCTTGTGACCACGAGCACGCTGAAGGGCCCGGGCTGCTGAGAAGCACCCGGGCCCTTGCTTTGCGCTGTTCCGCGCTGCTTACGTCACGCTACGTTACGCCGCTTACGTTACGCAGCGGCGCCGCGGCCACCCGCGACGAGGCGCGGCAGCATCCGGAAGCCGATGCCACCCGCGATCATCGTCGCGGCCCCGACCAGCAGGAACGTGGTCTCAGCAGCACCGGTCTCGGCGAGCTCGCCACCCTTGCCGTTGCCGGTCCCGGCCAGCTCTTCCTTGGCCTTGCCCTGCTCGACGGGCTTGGAGCCCGCGTTGTCGGTGTCGGTGTAGCCGGAGCCGCCGTCGGTACCGGTGGAGCCGGTGGTGCCGCCGTCGGTGCCGGTGCCGCCGGTGTTGCCGGTGTTCCCGTTACCGCCGGTGTTGCCGTTGCCACCGGTGTTGCCGTTACCGCCGGTGTTGCCGTTGCCACCGGTGCTCGGGTCACCGGTCGTGGCACCGCCGGTGCTCGGGTCACCCGTGGTCGCACCACCGGTGCTCGGGTCACCGGTCGTCGCACCACCGGTGCTCGGGTCACCCGTGGTCGCACCACCGGTGCTCGGGTCACCGGTCGTCGCACCACCGGTGCTCGGGTCACCCGTGGTCGCACCACCCGTGCTCGGGTCACCGGTGGTCGCACCACCCGTGCTCGGGTCACCGATCGTCGCACCACCCGTGCTCGGGTCACCCGTGGTCGCACCACCGGTGCTCGGGTCACCCGTCGTGACGCCGCTGGCGCCCACGGTGTCGTTCTCGTCCTCGTCGCCGATACCGAGGCCGACATCGAGGCCGCCCTCGTTGGCCTCGACCTCAGCGTTGAGGCCCGCAACGTTCACGTCGACACCGACGGCCGAAGCGGCACCCGCGGCGGTCAGGGACGCACCGGCCGCGATCACCACGCCGGCCGCTATCCGCGCCACGCGCACACGCGTCTTCTTGGTCATCTGCCTGCTACCCCCAGTAGCTGTTCTCGTTAATGGAGCAGCGCTCGGGGCTGCGGGTCGCTGAGGGTCGACCTTCCGGTCCCCCGCCCACACGCGCCCCAGAGATACGCATGCCGCGCGCCAGCCTTCCCAGTTTCCGCGAACGCGTCAAGGACGTTGCGCGCGCGATGTCCCAAATAAGGGGAGTTGGCCAAGGTACGGGCATACAACTGTGACGTAATCGCGGAACTGACGGCCTGCAGAGACCAGTTCCCTTGTCGACAAAGCGAGCAGAAATCCCGCTTTCCGCTTGCGCCCGCGAATCGATGTCGGGCGTCGCAGGGTCACTCACCGCCGTACAGCCGCAAGTCGACGAGTCAGCAACCCTCCGCGATGCTCAACCGGTCATCTCCGGGTGTACCGGGCCACCGTGTACGCGGTCGGACCGGCGAGCTCCGTCCCTGTGCCGTCGGTCATGTCCAGGATCTCGAAGCCGGCGCCCTCCGCATAGCGCTCCAATTCGCGGGGAAAAAGGACACGCCTGCGGATCTCGTCCTGGGCCTGGTTCCCCGAGGGGAGCGCCCAGTGCCGGTGCATGGTGTTGATCTGGGTCCGCAGGTCCCACTCGTGGTGGATAGTGACCGTCGCGAGCCCTCCCGGGGTTTCCACCGTGGCGGTAGTCGGCCCGGTCCGGGCGATCGGGGCGACGGGGGAACACAACACGAGCAGCGCACCCGGCCCGGCGTGGGCCGCGAAGGTGGCGAATACCTGGCTGATCTCCTCGTTGTGGTGGACGTAGGCGAGGCTGTTGCCCATACAGGTCACCACGTCCATGCGTTTCCCAAGTCGCGCAGCGCGCATGTCCCCTGTGCGGATGTCCAGCCCTGGCCGGGCCCGGTGGGCGTGGTCGACCATGCCCGGCTGGAGGTCCACGCCGATGCACTCGAAGCGCTTGGCCAGGAGCTCCAGGTCCCTGCCGGTGCCGCATCCGAAGTCGACCAGTGTCCGGGCGTCTGGCTTGTGCAGTTCGATCAGGGTCTGGCACATCTCTGCGCTCGTACTGTCGGACTGGACCACGTCGTAAAGTGCTGGATCTCGATAGAGGAGGTTCGTGGCTTCCACGCGTTCGGTTTCCGTGTTGAGGCTGGTCACATGAGGCTTCGCAGTCCGACCTCCAGGGCGAGCACATCGCACAGCAGGTCGGGGACGACCGCGGCGGTGTCGGCGTCCTTGCGCGCCTGGGCGAGAGCCTTCCCGTCAACGTAGCCAAGGTCCACCAGGACTGATTCCTTCAGCATGTCATTCAAGACGGGCAAGCCGTAGGAACGCAGCCCATTCTCCAAGACGGCCAGGAAGTTCTCCGGCTCGGTCGGCGCCGCCACCCACTCGGGCAGACCCGCCCGTCTCATCCGCTCGCGGAACAACGCCTTCCCGCGCTTGTGCTCACGCGGTAGCTGCTCCATGAACCGCACAATTCGCGGGTGCACCAACGGGCTCACGGGCCAGATCCCGGCCCGGAGGAATCCGGGGTTGTGCATCCCGAACGCCATCAGAGTCGGCACGGGCAGTACCGGAATAGGGGCCATGTGCTCGTTCACCTCAGCGAGCACTCGTACTGCCTTGTTGCCGAGCCAGGGCACGGGTTCCGGCGTCGGTAGTTCGCCCTGTGTCCGGGCGTGATGAGCATTGATTTCGTCCCCGCCGCTGCCCGTGAACACAACCTCGCACCGCCGAGCGGCTGCCTGCTCGCGTACGACATCGAACGCCTCCTGGTAGAAGGCTCCCGCCGGATCGTGCGGCTTGCGCAGAGCGCGCACGCCTCCAGGACAGAGGGCGGGTGCCGCGTGGCCGGGGTGGCCGTGTCTCGGAAGCCGCAGTGCTCCACAAAGGCCTCGCGTCGCTCGCGCTGCTGCTTGCCTGTAGTCCCTCCCACCAGCAAGCCGAAGCTGTACACCTCGGGGAAGCGGGCGGCCTTCACGGCCAGGGCGACGTTCCCGGAGTCCGCGCCACCGGACAGTTCGACGCCCACGCACTCGGTTGCCGTCGGGGCCTCGCGGATCACCTCGGTCAGCAACTCGTCCAGAGCGGCGAGTGGATCAACTCCGGACCGGAGCGTACGCGGCTCAAGTACGTGTTCGGCAGGCTCCGGGTAGCGGATGCTGAGTCCCGAGCTGGTGAACGTGGCCACTGCCCGCTCGGTCAGGCGGTAGACGCCTTCGAACAGCGTCTCGGACGTGTAGCGGTGCTGCCGCGTCAGCGTACGGGCGACGACTCGCGGAACGAGCTGGTCAACCCGTAAGTGCGATCGCAACGCCGTCAGGTCCCATGAGGCGTACAGCTCGCCGGCATTCTCCACCAGGTACAGCGGGGCTGTGCCGAAGATGCCTGCCGCCAGACTGACTTTCCCGGGCTCCATGGTGAGTGCGACGAAATCCGCCTCACCCCGCTTGCACTCCTTCACGCGGACCCGTACGCGCGGCGCTTGGCCGTCGTTTACCTCCATGACCAACGTGGACACATTCGCGGACTCGATCCAGCTCTCGCCGTTGATCCAACGGCTGCCCTCTGATCTCCACTTGGGATCCTGGAGATCGGGCAGGCACAGACGCATCGACAGCATTTCGTCCCCTTCCGATGTCGTGCGGCGGGGCGGGACCGCGAACGGCCCCGCCCCGCCTGGCGTCAGCCCTGGATCACTTGCTGCAGTGGTCGCCGTTGTTGTCGCCACCGCCCGGCATCTTGTCGAGCAGCGCGGCCTCGACGGCCGGGACGCCGGTGATCAGGTCGCCGGTGAACAGCTCATCCACGTTCATCGTTTTCTCCCTTACGGTTTTCAGTGGACTCCGCGGCGGATGCTGCGGAGCTGGGCCCGTCCGGCTGCCGGACCCTTGCGAAGAAGGCAGCCGGACCGGGTGCCCACCGCTTACAGGCGGCGGGCCCTCCCTCGTCACAGGCGGGAAGCCTGGATGCGTGACGGGGAGGAGTCAGGTGGGTGTGGATGCGGCGGCGACACCGAAGCCGAAGCCGACCGACCCTGAGACGATGATGAACAGGAGCAGTCCGGCGTAGCGGCCGACGACAGCGGCTGACCGCTTCACAGTCGCTCTCCGCGACTGCGCTCATTGACCTCGCGTACTGCGGCGCTCAGCCTCGCTGCCCCGTCCTCGGGCAGCGTTGGGCAGTGCTGCGGGCAGCGACACAGCGAGAACCTATTCGAGCCCGGCGGCAGATCCGCACCCTCGTAGGTGTCGACCCTCAACATCCCGTCCATGCCCCGCTCCTCAGTCATCCGGGCCAGACGGGCCCGCGCTTCGCTTCTCATCCCTCAGCCCCTCAGACGACGGCTGCGGCGAGGTCTCGCCGTTCCCTGCTGTCTCTACGCAACCGCACGACCACGCTCAGCGGTACCGTTGCCGCAGCGCCAGCACTTGAAAGCCTTGAAAGTTCGCAACGGCACGGGGAGCTGAGGGCATGACCAAGCGTGAACCGAACACGGCGCTCGGGCGCCTGCTTGCCGAGAGCCGTTGGACTCACCGTCAGTTCGCACGGGCGGTGAACCGCGTCGGCACGGAGACCGGAATCCCTCTGCGTTACGACGAGTCGGCAGTGAGCCACTGGCTCGGCGGCACCGTCCCTCGCGGTGCGGTACGTGCGTGCATCCTGGAAGCCCTTTCCCGCCGCCTCGGCCGCCCGGTCACCCATGGCGAAGCGAGGCTGCCCGTTCCACGCAATCGCCCTTCCGCGGCCGCGGATACCGTGGAAGGCGTGATCGACCTGGGGAGGCTGGATATGGACCCGTCCCGCCGCAGCGTCCTGGGTATCGGCCTGTTCTCCGTGGCCGTCACCATTCCCGGCTGGCCTGATGTGGTCGGGCGTGCCGATTCCATTCAGTCCGGTCGCACGACACGCATCGGCATGAACGAAGTGGACATGGTCATCGCCATGACCGAGCGAGTCTCGGAACTGGACGACGAGTTCGGCGGACGCCACGCACGCCCTATGGCGGCCTCGTTCATGGTCAACACCGTGGCCTCCTACCTGCGCGCCGACGCGCCCGAGGACGTACGCAAGGCGATGCTGTCCGCCGCCTCGGACCTGCTCTACCTGACCGGCTACATGGCCGTGGACGAAGGGCTGCACGGTCTCGCGCAGCGCTACTACATCAAAGCTCTGGAGCTGGCGGGCGCGGCCGAGGACCACCTGACGTACTGCACCACCCTGCGGGGGATGAGCGTCCAGGCAGTCGACCTCCGCCACGGGGCGAAAGCCGTGGAACTGGCCGATGCCGCTGCCGCCGCATCCCCGAAGGCCGGCCCCCGGATGCTGGCCTTCCTCGTCGGCCAGCAGGCGCACGCCGCCGCGCAGACCGGCGACCGTGCGGGCGCGTTGCGCTACATCCGGGAGGCCGAGGCGGCCATGGAGCGTGCCGAGTCACGCGGCAAGGCGTTCGGCTCGTACGACCCCTCTTCGCTCAACTACCACGTCAGCCAGGTACGTCACGAACTCGGCGACAAGGCCGGAGCCGTCGAAGCCATGCAGCAAGCGGATCTGCTCCGCCCCAGCGTGTACCAGCGCACGCGAGTACACCGTCGTGGCCTCTTGGCAGAGCGACAGTTGGAACTCGGCCACCTGGAAGCGGCCTGCGCCACCTGGCACCAGGCCCTCGACGACTACCCCAAGGTGCAGTCCGGCCGCGCCGACCAGCGCGTGAAGGCAATGTTCGCTCTCTTGCGCCCTCATCTGAAGAACGCGGCGGCCCACGACCTGTACGACCGGGCACGGACGCTCGCGCCACCGTCGCTGGTCACCTGATCCCGTCCCGTCTTCACGCTCACACAGAAAGTCAGCCACTACGGCGGGTGCGCCGAGAGATCACCCGCCACGTGTGCTTCCAGCAACCCCGCACCAGCCTCAACCACGCCTCTTCCTTCCGTCACGGCATATGCCCTGCTCCGGTCTGGCCGCTCGGCAGCGGGATGGGCTGATCGATCTGTGGCCTCGTCTGTGACCGCACGGCGATGACGATCGCGGCTTTCTGCTTCCGCGGCCTGACGTGGTGCTGCGCGGCGTTCGGCGGAGTCGGCCTGGCGGCGCCGTTGGGGGCCGATGCGGTTGCTTCCGGTATCGGGGGCGGCTCGCTTGCCTGCCACTGCGCGCCGAGTGGGCGGGCGGGCGTCGCCAGCGGGGCGGCAGACAGGAGCGGGCGGCGGGCACCAACCCGCCGGCGCGCGGCGGCCCGCGCAAGCGGGACGCCCCGGTTCCTGGCCGACGCCTGGCAGTACGCCTTCTCCACAGCGCAGGACTCCGGACGATCCGCTTCCACGACCTCCGGCACTCGACCGCAACCCTGCTCCTGGAACAGGGGGTCGACCTCGTCGTCATCAAGGGACTCCTCGGCCACGCCCACATCGGCGTCACCGCCGGCGTCTACGCCCACGTCCGACTCCGCCTCCAACGCCAAGCCATCGACACCTTGGGCGCCGCCCTCGACCCGACGCACGACGACCCCGACGCCCCACCTGCCACAGCCGTCGTCCGCTGACGTTGCCGTCAGCGTTGCCGTCAAGACGCGCAGAGGCCCGTTCCGGAGAATCTCCGGAACGGGCCTCTGCGCGATCTTCAGTGCATTCTCTCCTCGGCAACGCCGATTGCCCAGATCACAAACGAAACCGGAACGTCACCCCTGTGAGGATTAACACTCACAGCCGCATCGCTCCATGATCCGCCGTCCGGAACCGAGATCGCGATGACCGCTTCGTTTGAACGCCAGGAAGGATCTTGAAACTCAATCACATGCTCCCCTGAAGTGACATCGTCAAAATCGATCACTTCAATTTCGCTGCCGTTGAAGACTTCCCTCATCTCGCTCACCCTTCGGTCAGTCCAGGAACCCTGAGAATTTTCCGTCCACCGAGAACCGGGCACCTATGCCCCCATTGGGGAGACGGACATCGATGGTGTCCTGCCAGACCCCGCCGATCCTGCCGTACTCCCGCGTGGTGACAGAGCCAGGGTGAGTCAAGATGTCGTCCAATACGTCCCGGCCGAGCGCATTCCAAGCGTCCGGATTCTGCTTCCCGGGTGGGATGGGCCACTGCCCGGTGTTCGTTTTGCGCCCCGCATGCTTTGCGAGTGCATTGCCAGCCATCTCGAACTCGCCCCTCTTATCCTTGGGGTCCAGCTTCCGGCCCGAGCCAGAAGCGAAATCCAAGTCCATGGGGCAGTTCGAATTGTGAACAAGGACCGGCGTGGCCCCCGCCAGCACATAGTACGTGTGCTACGCGGCACCGCTCTACCTGCTTCTTTGCAGGTCAGCGCCTATTTCGGGTTCCGCTGGTGTCCGTGGATGTGCGGGGAAATCCGTGGCTGTTGCCGTCGCTACTGCCGTCAACTGCTCGGGGCACACGATTGCGCTGCCGCTGCCCGGTGTCGGTGCAGAGGGACTCTACTACCACGCGCCAGGCTCGGCACGGATGAGAGCCCGGACGGTCTGCTCGTAGAGTTCGTGGCCGCTCTGGGCGCAGTGTTCGGCGATCCAGCGGGTCAGCTCGTCCGAGGTGTGCAGCGTGCCTGAGTTGGCGCCGCAGTTGCGCTCTTCGCCGGTGACGCAGACCGCCTCGAACGCTGGCAGGGCCATGGGGTCGGGGACGGTGGTGACGTGGTACTCGCGGAAGCGGTAGCGCCCCCGAGAGGCGTTGCGTACTGGTGCGCCGGCGTTCGGAGAGTCAGGCATCCTCGGCCGCCTCTGCCTGATCCAGGATGCGCTGCCCGCGCGATTCCGCGACCCTGAGCACGTCCGCCAGGGCCTCGGTCAACCGGCGGGCCAGCCAGCGGTATTCGGTCGCCGACAGGGCTTTTGCGCCGGGTACCGTGGCGTCGCGGGCGTACTCCAGCAGTTCCTGGCCCATGCTGAGCTGTACCGTCTCGATGCTGTCGGCGAGGGTGGAGAGGTAGCCCCGGCCGTCGCTGCTCAGGTAGCAGGGCTTCCCCTCCGGGCTGGTCCACGGCAGTAAGCGGGGACCTCCTCGACCCGACGCGGCGTCGTACAGCTCTCTGCGACGCATGCGGTCGGCATCGCTCCTGGGCTGGCTCACTGGGCACCCCCGGCCTGGGTCTCTGACGGTGGACCTTCGGCACCGACGCCGAGTTCACCGATCAGGCCGTGGCCGCCTACGTAGCGAAGTACGCCACCAAGTCCGCCGACGCCTCCGGCGCCCTCGACCGCGCCCTGTTTTGCCGTCCCTGCCAGGGGCGCGGCGCCACCGTCCTGCCCCACGGAACCCCGCTCCCATGCACCGCCTGCGACGGAACTGGACAGTCCCGCCCGCTGCCCCGGCTCGCGGTCGCCCGGCACGTGCGGCAGATGATCCGCACCTGCTGGGAGCTTGGCAGGCTGCCGGAATTCGCCGCCCTCAAGCTCTGGAAGTGGGCGCACATGCTCGGCTTCCGGGGCCACTTCTCCACCAAGTCCCGCCGCTACTCCACCACCCTCGGCGCGCTGCGCGACGCCCGCCGCGCCTGGCGCACCGAACAAGCCCGCGCCCACGCCGGCCTGCCCGAGCCCGACCCGGAGACCACCCTCGTCGTCGGCCACTGGGCTTACCAGGGCTCGGGCTACAGCCCCGGCGGCGCGCTCCTCGCAGCCGCCGTCTGGCACCGCCGGGCACTGGAACGCCGGTTCATCGCCGAAGGAGGCTGCGGATGAACGCGCAGGAACCCGCCCCGACCCGGCGGGGACTCAGTACGCCGGAAGAGCTGCTGACCGTGCCCCAGGTCATGGCCCGGCTCCAGCTCGGCCGTTCCGCCGTCTACGACCTGCTCCGAACCCGCCAGCTCGCCTCGATCACCCTCGGCCGCGCCCGCCGCATCCCCACCCACGCCCTCACCGACTTCATCCGCACCCGCCTCGACCAGGAAGCCGCCGCCTGATGACCACACCCCGAGACACTCCCGCCTCCCGCCGTGTGCGCGCCAACGGCGACGGAACCGGCTACCAGCGCAAGGATGGCCGCTGGGAAGCCGCCGGATACGTCCTCGCACAGGGCAACACCCGCCGCCGCGTCCGCGTCTACGGCACCACCCGCAAGGACGCCCTGGCCAAGCTCACCGAGAAGATCGCCGCCAGCAACCGCGGCGTCCCCGTCCCGTGCTCGGCAGGCAGCGTGGCCGCGTACCTGACGTACTGGCTGGAGAACGTCGCCGTCCACCACCTCCGCGAAACCACCCACACCCGCTACACCGCTTGCGTCCATCGGTACCTCATCCCGGGCCTGGGCAAGAAGAAGCTCGCCAAGCTCACCGCCAAGGACGTCCGCACCTGGTTCAACCAGCTCCGCACCACCTGCCAGTGCTGCACGCGCGGCATCGACACCCGGCGCGACCAGCCCCGCTGCTGCGCCGCTGGCCGGTGCTGCTCCAAGCTGCTCTCCCCGCTGACCCTCACCTACATCCACTCCGTGCTCAAGTCCGCCCTGGAGCACGCCGTCCGGGAGGAAGAGATCCCGCGAAACGTCGCCCGCAACGTCCGCACCGGCACCCCACGCCCCCGACGCTTCGAACCCCTCACCGCAGACGAGGCCCGTCAGCTGCTCACCGCTGCGCAAGGTCACCGGCTGCACGCGCTGTTCGAACTCGCCCTCCACACCGGACTCCGCAAGGGCGAACTCCTCGGCCTGCGCTGGGAAGACCTCGACCTCGACGCGGGAACCGCCGCAATCCGCCGCACCCTTCAGCGCACCGCCGCAGGCGGGCTCACCACACTGCCCACCAAGACCCGGGCCTCCGAGCGCCGCATCGCCCTCCCCACCCTCTGCCGCCACTCGCTGAAGCTCCACCACGAACAGCAGCAGCGCGAATGTGCGACCGCAGGCACCACATGGCGGCGCGACGGGCACGTGTTCACCACTGCGCAGGGCCGACCGATCGACCCGACCAACCTCACCCGCACCTTCACCACGCTCCTCCGCAAGGCTGGCCTCCGCCGCATCCGCTTTCACGACCTCCGCCATTCGACCGCCACACTGCTCCTGGAGCAGGGCGTGGAACTCGTCGTGATCAAGGAACTCCTCGGCCACGCCCACATCGGCGTCACAGCCACCGTCTATGCCCACGTCCGGCTCCGCCTCCAGCGCGACGCCATCGATATCCTCGGCACCGCGCTCGGTAGCCCGGAGACCACCGTGACGGCACGCTCCGACGGCGACGAACCGCCACCCTGCAACGCGCTTGTCCGCTGACGTTGCCGTCAACTACTGCCGTCAAGACGGCGAGAGGCCCCGCCAGAGTCGGCTCTGGCGGGGCCTCTCAGCGTCGAGTCAATTCACGACAACAATTCGCGACGAGACTCCGAATAGGAGTCCGCGTTCTCCGGGAGAAGCTCCGACATCTTGCCGAAGAACGCCGATCCCGCACCCCTCAGCGCCGCCAAGAAATCAGACGTTGAAACGCTCGCCCTCTTCACGTCGTTGCCCGATTTCGCCGAAACGAGAACCTGAGACCCTTGCTGTCGGAAAGAGAGCTCAATCGGCTGATCCGGGAAATAAGTCGACGCGTACCCTGCGGCCGAGAGTTGCGGGACCATGCTGGCCACGTATGCCCACAGCTGGTCAACGTAATCCCATTCACTGATCCCGATGATCTCAACTCCGTGGATGGCGATTCGCACCGCACCCTCGACGTAGTCGGCATCAGCTGGGCGGGCGGTGCAGGCATCAACCTGCACGAACTTGCCGCCCAAATCCCTCAGGTACGTCTCGATCTCGATCACGCCGCGATTCCTCATGTCAGGGAGCAACAGGGTAGAACTGGCCGACTCGGCCTTTATTCATGCCGAGAACATAGTCTACTCCGTTGACGTTTCCCTGAATCTGATACATACCCCTGCTTCCTCGCTGAACGAGCGCATCCCTGTTCTGGCGCATGACCTGCCCGATTGCGTCCTGGACATCAGCAACGCTCATCTTGGGGTCGAAGAAGGACTGCTGAGCCTTTACCGAGCCATCCCACATTTTCGGATGATGACGAGTCAGGATGTGCTCCATTCCCTTCTTGTCCAGAAGGAAGGTCTGGTTCCCGAACTGGAAGCGTTGGCTGCTCCAACCCCGGAGGGCCGGAATGCACCCTCCGCTGTTGTGAACCAGGACTGGCGTCTCCCCCGCGAGCACATAGTACGTGTGCAAGTCATCGACTGTGAGGTTGTAAGTGCGAGCGTGCCTCAAGAACGGGAGGTTCGCCGTCACGATGACCGTGCCACCGGCGTCCGTGAGCAGTGTCATGCCCGGCTCTAGTTCACTAGCCTCGACCCACCGGCGTTCGGAAGGGGACCAGAATGGGTGCTCGTGCGTTGCCGTGAGTGTCTCTACACCGCCGTCAGTGGCTATGGACAGCTTGTTGAACTGCTTGTCGTCCTCAGTGACGATGAGGCGGGTGACCTTCCTGGGCCCACGTTCCCCGGTCTCGGGATCCGTAGCCAGCACCTCATCGCCTAGCTCGATGTCCTCGATGTCTTCGGTCGACCCGTCAGCCATAAGTACATCCGTGCCGGCCAAGAAGCATTTGCAGCCGCCAACCCCTTTAGAGCCCCTAAGTCCCGAACCCGTCGCGCCACCACGGCCGTTCCCAGCTGCAGCGCCCATCACCAGGCCTGAGAACCCCGCACCCATCTCCCTGAGGTAGATCTTCAGGTCTTCAGGACACGACTTCATGGCCCAGCAGACATTCATCCCGTACCACCCGAGGAGCGCGTCCGCATCAGGGTTCTCGGTGTCGGTTACCCACTCGCGCAAATAGCCATCGGAGTGTCGATCGTGATCGATATACACATTGAAGCGTTTGACAAATTCGTTTCTGCCACTCCATCCCGTAGGCACGACAACGTTCCCAGCAACGACCGTCGCCGTGCCGTTCATGGCCGATCCGTTGCCAAGACGGCCGCTGTTCTCGTGGCGGCCGGTTCCACCGTCTGACTTGACGTATTCGATGTCGTCGGGTGAGCCGCCAGTGGTCCCGCCGATCGGGTATCCAATACCGCAGACGTCGGCCCGGCACAGACCAGTCGGGTCCGAAGAGGTGACGGGACTGTTGCCGGCGTAGGAGTAGCCGTTGAAAGTCTGGGGATCCGTCAGGTCCATGATCGGGTCGACGCTGATGAACTGGCCGATCCCCGGGTCGTATTCGCGGGCGCCGACGTGCGTCAGACCCGTCGCCGTGTCGGCCGGCTTGCCGAGGAAGGACTTGTCGTCCGGCCAGGTCCCGACCGCCCCCGCGCGCGGGGCGCCGAACGGGGTCGTGAAGCGCTTCGTGATCGCCTGGGTCGTGGCGTCGAGGGCCAGGCTGCTCGTGCCGTGGTGGTCGCCGGCCAGGAAGGAGAGCTTCGACGTGCCCGACTCGTTCGTGCGGAGGGCAATGCTCACCGCGCCTACCGCGTACGTGCGGTTCGCCCACGTCTTCTTCGTCGTACCAGTGACCTTGTGGTGGATCTCCGTGGCACCCAGGTACAGGACGCTCTCGCCGTCCCCTGTCGTCGGCCTGCGGATCAGTAGGTTGCCATCGGCGTCATAGAGGTAGCCCGTCGCCTTCGTGCCCTCGGTGAGGGTGGCGATCTTGCCCTCGTCGTTCCAGGTCAAGGCCTGGCTGGCGCCGCTCGGGCCCGGGCGCTTCGTGGTGTTGCCGGTGGAGTCGTAGCCGTAGTTGGCCGTGGCGCCCGTGCAGTCCGCGGCCTTCCGCGTGGCGATCAGCGTGTGGCGCTGCGCCGGGTTCGTGTAGCAGTACTTGGTCGTCGTCGCCGTGCCGGTCGGCGTGGTCTCGGTCTCGGTGTCACGCTGGCCGGCGGGGGTGTAGGTGTACGCCGTCCGGTACGGGGCCGCGCCGCCCAGGGTCTTGCTGGTGCAGTCGTCCGTCGACGGGGTCCAGGCCTCCTTCAGCCGGCGATGGCCGTCGTAGGTGAAGCACTGGGCGTCCAGCTTCAGTTTCGGGTCGGCGTTCGGGGTGTCGGCGATCTTGGTGACGTTGCCGGCGTCGTCGTACGTGTAGCTGAGGTCCTGGGGCTTGTACGGCGCGGTCGCCGGCGTCGTGACGAAGGATCTGGTGAGACGGTCCGTGCCGGTCTCGTACCTGTTGTCGAGGTACGTCTTCTTGGCCTCCGCGGCACCGGAGACGCCGAGGGTCAGCTGCTGCAGCAGACCGGTTTCGCTGTAGATCGCGCCCTGGAGATAGCCCGACGCCCCCGAGAAGACGGATGTGGGCTGGCCCGTCGGGGTGTACCGGTAGTCGATGATCTCCGAGGGAAGCCCGCCGGCGGCCGGCTCGGTGGTGGTCTGGACGGTGCCATCGAGGTTGAAGGCGCTTGCGAAGGTGTAGCTGGTCGTCGCCGCGCCCGCCACGACCAGCGCGTCATTGGCGTCGAGGACGAGTTCCGTCTTGGTGGCGCGGTAGAGCGGGTCGTACGTGACGACCTTCCTCGTGTACGCCTTGCCGCCGACTCCGCCGACGTAACGCGTGGAGCTGTCGAGCTGCCCCTTGGCCAGGGTGTCGAAGTTCCAGGCGGCGAGCTTGTTCTCGTCCTTCCGCTCGGTCGACCACAGCCCGGTCTTGCGGCCGAGCTCGTCGTAGCTGTACAGCAGTCGCCTCTTCGCGGAGTCCTCGGTCCAGTCCAGCTGGTCCAGGGCCGTGTATCCGGTGGTGGAGGTGCCCTTGTCCGGGTCGGTGGCGCTGATCTGGCGGCCGAAGAGGTCGTAGGTGTACGACCACTGGGCGTCGTCCGGGCCGGTGATCGTGGCCTGCTTGCCGTCCCGCGTGTACGTGAACTTCGTAGCCGTGTACGAAACCCCCGTACCGCCGCCGTAGTTGACGTCCGCCGGGTCGGGGCCCGCGTACTCGCGGCGCTCCGTCGTGCGGCCCAGGGCGTCGGTGATGACGCGGACTGCCTGTCCTCCGGTCACCGCGCTCGTCGCCGTGGAGTCACCGGTGTAGCTCGTCGTGGTGGTCCACTTCTTCGTGCCGAAGACGAGGAAGCTGCTGCTCGTGGCGCGGCCGGCGCCGTCGAAGACCGTCGCGGTCTGCTTCGGGGCACCGCCGTACTCGGCGCGGGTATACGTCCCGTTCGGGGTCTTGGCGGAGTCGTAGATATCGGCGTAGGTCTCGTGGGCGAGGCCACGCGAGTCGTAGCGGGTGTCGGTGAGCAGGCGTCCGCCGACCGGCGTCGGCGTCTGGGTCTGGAGCGGGCGCAGCAGCGAGTCGAAGATCTCGTACGAGGTCGTCACCGTGTCCGACGACTTGATCGTCGAGGTGGCGATGGAGGGTGCCTCGCCCCTCTTCAGGGTGTACGTGAAGGTCACGCTGGCGGACTGGTTGAGGTCCTTGCTGCGGTTGGGCAGCCAGACCCCGGTGAGACGGCCCAGGCCGTCGTACGCCTGGTCGGTCTTCTTCTGGTTGACGTCGTACGTGCGCTGCGGCAGACCGCGAAGGCCGTCGAGGAAGGTGAGGACCTTGTGGCTCTTGGGGTTGGTGACCACCGTCCTGGTCGGGACTCCGGCTCCGACCGGGGTGTAGTCCGTGGTGGTCGTCCTCCCGGCCGTGTCTGTCACCGTACGTGGGCGGCCGAGGGTGTCGTACGTGGTCCTGCTCGCCGTCTGCCAGTCGGACGGGTGGCGTTCGCCCCCTGTCGCGACGGCCGGGTAGGCGGACGCCCGGCCCGTCCAGGTCGCTGTGCCCCGGGTGGGAACCTGGGCGTCGGACCAGGAGTCGGTGGCCGCGGTGCCGTCGTAGACGATCGCGGTGTCGGACAGGACGTCGCCGCGCACGCCCACCGACGTCGGCAGGGTGAGTCCCGTCTCGGCCGTGGTGCAGAGCCGACCGACGGTACGGCTGCGGGAGACGAGGTTGTTGATGCCCTTCGCCTTGTTACGGGCGTACCAGGTGCGAGTGCAGGTCTCGTCGCCCGGCACCTCGATGTCCTCCGCGTTGCCGACCGCCGTCGCCATGCCGAACGAGTCGTAGTCCGTGGTCGTGCTCGCGGTGCGCCACTTCTTCGGGACGGGGAGGTAGGTGTGCGTGAGAGTTTTGCGCGTACGCACGAAGTACGACTCGATGTCCGCGTACGACTTGTGCTGTATCGCGGTTCTGTCCGAGTAAGGGTCGTTGACGGTGACGCTGACCGGAGTGCTGCCGTCGTACGTGATCTGCTGGCGGGTGAAGCCGGCGTACGGGTCGTAGTCGACCATGTCCGGCACGTCGAGTGCGGTGAGGTCGACGCCAGGCACGTTTACGGTGCGGGTTCCGCCGGCTTTGAGGCGATCGCCGTGCATGCCTTGCAGGTAGGTGCTGACGGTCCGGGAACGCGTGCCCGTGGCCGCGCCGGTCTGGACGGTGACCTTCTGGTAGCCCCGCCAGATCGACCATGTGCGCTCGTCGGTGGGCACGAAGGGGCTGTCGTTGTAGTGCCAGGCGGGCTTCTCGTACGTGTAGGAATGCTCGACCAGCTCACCGTGCCCGGCCGGGTCCGCGGTGTTCACGGCGGTCACGCGGTACTTGTGGAACCAGTCCACGCTCGCGTCCGTCGCGCCGTTGATGTTCCAGTACTGGGGGTAGCAGGACTCCGCGTTGTTGTCCTCGGCCGTCGGCATCTTCGAACCACGGACACACTCGGGCTCGTTGTAGCTGACGGTGGTGATGGCTCCGGCCTCGGACGTGATCGTGTTCACGCGGGGTCGGGTGAGCGGAAGGATGTTGCCCCCGCCGGGCTGCGTGCCACCGGCGACCCTGTTGGGGCGCTTGTGGTACGTGAACGTCACCGGGTCGAGGGTGATGGCGGTTCCGGTGTGGCCGGTGCGCCGGATGTGGTTCAGGGTGAGCGACTGGTCGGACGAGTCGCCGATGTCACCGCCGTCCAGGTAGGTCTGCTCGAAGGCCCACGAGTCGACCGGCGCGTAGGCCGTGCCGGAGGCGGCGAGCACGGCTGTCTCGATCTTGGTGAGGCGCTTGCGGGAGAAGAACGACGGGCTCACGGCCAGGCAGTCCGTGTCATTTGCGCCGGACTCGCAGATGGCGTCGAAGGGGACGTCGGGCCAGTTCTCGGCGGTGTCCTCGGTGAGCTCGGAGCAGTCTCCCGCCGTGCAGCGCTCGTCGTACGTGAAGGTCACCTTGCCCGGTGCGGTGACGCTGAAGAGGGTGTCGTGACGCTGCCCGTAGAGGATCTTGGTCAGGTATCCGCCACGGATATAGGGCGCGTCGGCGGTGTCGGCCTTGTTCTTGCGGTAGTGGTTGGCCTCGGCGGCGTACCAGTACGTCATCGCGTTGCCGTGCGTGTCCTCGACGTAGTCGAGGTTCCAGCGCCATCCCTGTTTCAGCGAGCGGTCGGCGAAGGCATCGCCCTTGTTGTAGCCGGGCTCGCCGGAGTCGTCGCCGAAGACGGGGGCGGTCCAGACGGAGTTGGTCCGCTCGGTGGTGGCACCGGCCAGCTTGTCCAGGCCGAAGACGTACTTCGTGCCGTCGCCCGTGATGACGGTCCAGTACTCGCCGTTGTCGTCGTCGTTGGACGGCTCGGCGGCGTTGGTGGAGTGGATGACCGTCGAGGCGTCGTCGTGCTTCAGCCGCCATTCGCCTGTCGTGTCGTCCTTGACCAGCTCCGTCGATTTGCCGTTGAGGACGAGGGAAGCGTTGTCGTACTTCCAGCACAGGTCGTACTTCTCGTCGTGGCCGTCCTCGTCGCACGAACCGTACTGCCGCTCGATGTAGGAGGTGGTCGACAGCTCGAAGCCTTCACCGACCGAGGTGCCCTGGTTGTTCGTCGCGGCGGTACGGCCGTCGATGGTGCCCGAGTCGTACGACAGATTCAGCGACGGCGCCGGGCCGGCGGAGAGGTTGGGGGTGCTCATCGGGTACGACCACGTGAACGATCCCGAGGAGCCTCCGGCCTCCCAGGTGGAGGACGAGGCGAGGGGCGTGGCGGTGTAGTCGCCGGTACCGGAGGAGGACTGGCCGGGGCCGGCGGAGGTGACCGCGAGCACCATCGGGGCAGAGAGGTCGACGTTCGCCGAGAGGCTCCGGGTCGAGGTGTCATTACGCGAGTTGAGGGGGGTAAGGGTGCGGCACTTCTTGAGTGCCGGTGTCGTCACGGCGCACGCGGGGAGCTTGGCGAGGCGCAGTCGGCCGGACCAGCCGCCACCGAAGGCCGACGCGAACGAGGCGTAGTCGACGCTGACATTTGCCTCGCCGGGGCGGTTCACCGCGGCGGTGAAGAGCACACCTCGCACGCCGGCCGCTTTGGTGGCCTTGCGGTCGAGGACGGTGATCGTGGCTTGACCGGTGAGAGCCGTCTTCCCCTTTGTGGTCCTCACGGTCACAGGCAGACCGCCCGCTGTGGCGCGCCGTGCCGAGCCGTTCTTACCACCGAGGGACACAGTGGCTGTGCCCGGCTGGGGCCAGCGGGCGGCTCGCTGCTGCACGGCGGCCCGCGCGACGTCGACGGCGTTCTCGGCCTCGCCCTTGGCCACTCGCTCGCGCGCCTTCTTGGCCCCGGCGGCGTCCATCGCCTTGACCTGGCTGGCGCGCGGCTTCGGGACACTTGGCCGGCCCGGGCCGCTGTCGACCGCCTGCGCGACGGGGGTCAGACCCGTGGGCACGGCCAAGACCGCGGTGAGCGTCAGGACCACGGCGGTCCGCGCTCTGCCAAGTCTGCGAAGTGCTGTCGAACCCTTGCCATTGCCCTTGCCCATGAACCCCAACCCCCACGGTGTCGCGTGCGCGCACAGCAGCACGCACGCGCTGAAAGTGCTCAAGAAGTTCGTTGCGGAACGGCGCGGGTGGGCCTCCGCCGATCAACGCGGAGGCCTCACCCTCTGCTCGGTCAGTCGCCGATGACCTTGTCGATCTGTTCGGACCCGGTCATGGCGCCGGCCCACAGGCGGACCTCACCGATCCGCGCGGTGACGTAGTGGCCCCAGTCCGTTGCGCTGAAGCCCTTGCCGACCGCGAAGTCTCCCGATCCGACAAGTGCGCTGTAGGGCTTGTCGGCGTCCTTCTGCTCGGATCCGACATAGAGCCGGGCGACCGGTCCCTGCTCGGACAGCGCGTCGAAGACACCGGTCAGCCGTACGGGAGTACCAAGGTCCGCTTCCTCTTCGGACGCGGCCCAGACCTGGGTGCCGTCCTTGTTGACGCGGCCGAATCGCCAGGAGCCGACGGGAACGGTGTGTTCGACGAGGTCATCGTCGAACCGCTGTTCCTTGCCCGTGAGCTCGAACCAGAGGCCCCAGGAGGAGCCGTCGGCTGTTCGCTGGCCGACGACCTGGCCGATGTAGCCGATGTCCTTGGCCTCGATCGCTTTGCTGTCCAGCTGAACGGTGGTGGTGACCGTGAAGGAGCCGGTGTCGTCGAGCACTGGGCCGGCGGTGGTCGCGGCATCGTCCGAACCGTCCAGGACGATCGACTCACCGTCGAACGAGGCGCCGCCCGCCAGGGACAGGTTGCGGCCGTAGCCTGACGTGTCGCCGACGGGGGCGGTACCGGTCGCGCCCTGGGCACTCCAGGCGGCGACGAGTTCGACGTCGGTGAGACCGGACTTGCTGGAGAGGGTGCGGGCTTCCGTTGCTATTTCTCCGGGTTGCAGAGCGCGTTGCCAGACTGCGGCTTCGTCGATGGAACCCGAGAAGTAACGCTGGTACACATTGGCCCACTTGTAGCGGCCGATCTGAAGTCCGCCTGTTGCAGCCCAGGAGCCGGTCACCGTCGATGTCGCTTGGTGAACTCCATTGACGTAGAGCTGGATCGATCCTGTCGATGGGTCGTAGGTTCCAGCAATGTGCGTCCATACGTTCTCTTGAGCCGGCTGCTTGGAGAGAGCCCCGAAATACGCCTTCCCGGTATCCTCATCCTTCTCCTTCACACCGAAGAACCATTTGTCCTGTGGCTTGAGGTAAGAGAGGAGGAATGGCGAGTATTTACTGCCGTCCTGGGACAGGACGACGACACCGTCGGGACTGGGGCTCAGCCGTACCCAGGCCGAGATCGTGTACGCCGACCTTGTCTCCAGCACTGAGCCACTCGTGGCCGCGTAGCCAGAAGTCCCGTTCAGATGCAACGCCTTGTCGGTCCGGGGCTGGGCCAGAGGCTCACCCTTGTCGTCGTACCACAGCTCACCCCGACGTCCGCGGTCATCGCGCCCCGCCCCCGCCGACAACGTCGCATTGTCCTGGTTGGCAGCCACCGTCGTGGACGAGTCGATCGCCGCCCCGCTCTCCTCGTCGAAGTGCCACCGGCCGACCGGCCCCGCGCCCTCCTTGACCAGGAAGCTCACGATCTGCGATGCGCCCCAGCGCCCGGCCGCATCCTTGGCCCGTGCTTCCAAGTAGTACGTGCCGGCTTCCTCCGGAATGATCTTCTGTTTGACCGTCGCACCCGCTATCGCCGCTGACCAGGCCTCGGTCCCCGACCGCTTGAACTGGTACGCGGAGTTGGTGTCACCGGCCGCCGGAGCGAACGTGAACTGGTCCTCGGTTCCGGGCCCGCCCGCCGGATCACAGGCCGTCGTCGTGCACAGTGTGTAAACGGAACCAGGCGTGATGGCCGGGGCTTTCGGGGCCGTCGGGTCGACCTTGAAATAGCAGACGCCCGCGTTTCCCGAGGAAAGAAGGTGGTTGAAGTTGTTCCAGTAAGAATTCGTCCATGCGCTCAGCCGATACAGCGGACCCTCCACGAGCGCCGTGGGCACGGACGGCGTCGCGCGCTTCCCCGCCCCCAGATAGCTCGTACCGGTCGGCGAGAGGAAGTCCGGTTGGTCTCTCACCCACGTGGTGCCCGACAGACGCTCGATACGGAACCCCGCCTTCAGAAGGGCGCCCGCCTCACCACCGGAGTACGTACGGACATTGGCCGCCACCTGTGGCGTCGGATCGGTGATCGTGCTCGGCTTGTCGCCGTCCTTGGAGCACACCGTGCCGACCCCGGCCACGAAGCCGTGAGGACTCGGGAAATAGGGCTTGCCGACGTAGTCCACCACCAGCACCGCGTCGTTCTTGAACCGCTTCCAGGCGCTGGGGTCCCCCTCGTCGTGCGCCCTGATCATCAAGGTCAGCCGGGAGAACTTGCCCGCGGCGAAGGCTCGCACGGTCGGCGTGAGGTTCTCGTTCGCCTCGTCCGGACTGTCGTTGAACTCGATCGGAGCGTCGGGCTGATCCGGGTCGCACAGCGAGCCACGGCCCGCGGAGACATTGCGGTCGACCATCAGGTCCAGTTCGCTGGGCCTGCTGCTCCATGTGGTCGACGACGAGATGTTGTTGGTGCGTACGAGATCGACCCAGCGGGGGTCGCACTGGAAGGCCCACGGCTCGGTCACCCGGAACGACGCGTCCAGGATGTGCTTGCCGGCCAGTGGGCTCGGCGAGAACTCGAAGTACACCCGCTGCACATAGCCAGGGCCGCAGTAATAGCCGTTCCAGGAACCGCACTTGCCGACGCCCACACCCTGGTCATCGGATCCGTTGCCCCACCCGTAGTCCTCGTAGCCGTCCGAGCGGAGGAGCGTGCGCTCCGCCTCGCCCCAGGCGACCGTCGGGTCGATGTAGAGCGGGAAGGCCGAGGCGTCGGTCTCCTGGAGCATCTTCGCGTCGGGGACCAGACTGATGGCGTTCTTGCCCACCTGGATGGGCAGATCGGCGGTGGCAGCCCCGGGCTTCGGCCTGTCGGCGTCGTCGTGGGCGTTATCGCGGGCGTTGTCGTCCGCTGCGGCAGGCGCGGCCTTGGCCGTACGCGCGGAGGCAGCCCCGACCGCCGTCGTCGCTGTCGCCTTCACCGAAGCTCCGGACGAGTCCCACATCAGCGCCGGGGGCGCTGTGAAGACCTGGGTCGCGTTGGCGTCCACGGCCCCGAACCCGCCGCCCTCGGTGGGCGAGACCTTCAGCCGGGTGGCGTTCATCGAGAACGTGATCTTCTTGAGCTTCGGGCCGGCCGCCGCCTTGGGCGTCTTGACCACCAGAACCTCGTGGAAGCCCTCGGCCGTGGCCGTCATCCGCAGGTCGACGTCCGGGAGGACGTTCGCGTAGACGGCGCTGTCGCCGTCGAGAGTGGGCGCGGGGAGCTTGCCCGGCCAGCCGAAGGCCAGAGTCCGTCCCTCGCGGGCGATCTTCACCAGGCCGGCGCCGTCGCCGCCGCCCGAGAAGGCCAGGTCGACCGCGGACGCCTTGGGCCCGACGGTTCCGTCGGACCGCTTCTCCAGCGTCGCGTCGGGCTTCAACCACGCCCCGCTCTCGCCCCTCACGCGTACGGGGACGACCGACTGCTCCAGCCGGAACGAGGTGCCGTCGGGGTTCGCGTAGGTGGTCTCGAACTCGGTTCGCGCTCCGACGACCTCGACGCGCTCACCGGTCTCTGCCGCCCGGGCGAGTGCCCGGTGCTCCTCGCCGGCCGGCGGCGGGTCGGCGGCCCTGGCCGGGTCGGCCGACACGGCAGGCATCCCGGCCCACGCCAGTGTCCCTGCCAGTGCCGCCGTAATGGTTCTTCGGCGCCACCGGTTCATGCTGCGTACGGACATTGCTCGCCCCCACCCCTGAGAGAACAAATGTTCTTAAGCAGTCTGCATGCTCTCGGTTACACCCTGTACACGTCAACGGGTGTGGCGGCTGGTCACTCCTGCGCCGGAGGTGACTGGCCGATTCCGCACCCCCGTAAAGGCCGGGATCTCGGGATGATCGATCAAATCTGTGTAGCAGAAGTTGGCCGAAACCCGCGTCGGTCTCAACCCGGGCGCGTCGGTCTCAACCCGGGCACGACAACGGCGCCCGGCCACAAGGCCGGGCGCCGTTTCGGTGCTTGGAGCGGGGCTGCTTCTCCGTGTCGATCGGGGCTACTTCTCCGACTGCTTGCGCCAGCGGATGCCCGCCTCCAGGAAGCCGTCGATCTCGCCGTCCAGGACCGACTGCGGGTTGCCGACCTCGAACTCCGTGCGGAGGTCCTTGACCATCTGGTACGGGTGGAGGACGTACGAACGCATCTGGTTGCCCCAGGAGCTGCCGCCGTCGCCCTTGAGGGCGTCCATCTTGGCCCGCTCCTCCTGGCGCTGGCGCTCCAGGAGCTTGGCCTGGAGGACGTTCATCGCGCTCGCCTTGTTCTGGATCTGGGAGCGCTCGTTCTGGCAGGAGACGACGATGCCGGTCGGGACGTGGGTGATGCGGACCGCGGAGTCCGTCGTGTTGACGCCCTGGCCGCCGGGGCCGGAGGCGCGGTAGACGTCCACGCGCAGGTCGGACTCGTCGATCTCGACGTGGTCGGACTGCTCGACGACCGGGAGGATCTCGACGCCGGCGAAGGACGTCTGGCGGCGGCCCTGGTTGTCGAAGGGGGAGATGCGCACCAGGCGGTGGGTGCCCTGCTCGACCGAGAGCGTGCCGTAGGCGTACGGCGCCTTCACGACGAAGGTGGTCGACTTGATGCCGGCCTCTTCCGCGTACGACGTCTCGTAGACCTCGGTGCCGTAGCCGTGGCGCTCGGCCCAGCGCAGGTACATGCGCTGGAGCTGCTCGGCGAAGTCGGCGGCGTCGACGCCGCCGGCCTCGGCCCGGATGTTGACGAGGGCCTCGCGCTCGTCGTACTCACCGGAGAGGAGGGTGCGGACCTCCATCTCGTCCAGCGCCTTGCGGACCGACTCCAGCTCGGCCTCGGCCTCGGCGCGCGTGTCCGGGTCGTCCTCGGCCTCGGCGAGCTCGAAGAGGACTTCGAGGTCGTCGATGCGCCCACGCAGCGCCTCGGCCTTGCGGACCTCGGCCTGGAGGTGGGAGAGCTTGCTGGTGATCTTCTGCGCCGCCTCGGGGTCGTCCCACAGGGACGGCGCCGCGGCCTGCTCCTCGAGCACGGCGATATCTGCCCTCAGCTTCTCGAGGTCCAGGACGGCCTCGATCGACCCCATGGTCGAGGAGAGGGACTTCAGCTCTTCGGATACATCGACGACTGCCACGAGTCCAGCGTAACGGCTGGCCGGGGGTTATCGGCCCGCCCGTCCGTACCTGTGGATATCCAGGGCCCCCTAGGGCTGTGACGGAGCCGACTGCTTGGAGTCCTGGGGCGGTACGCCGTCGTCGTCGCCGCTCGTCGCCAGCCAGCCGCCGATACAGGCCGCGGCCGCCAGCACCAGGCCCGCGACGCCGAGCGTGATACGGCGTCTGCGGACCGCTTCCGCCTTGTGGCGGGCGGAGCCGGGGCGCCTGGCGCCGGCGGGGCGGGGGGCGCGGGCCGTGCCGCGGGCGCCGCCCGCGAGCTCGTCGGGGCCGGGGACGCGCATGGAGGTGTGGGTGTCCCGGTTGGAGTCGGTGGCCGAGCCGGGGACAAGGGGGACGGCGGCCCTGCGGGGCGCGGTGGCGGGGAGGGTGGCGTAGTCCGGTTCCTCGTACGGCTCCGCGGCGGGCTCGGCGTCCGGCTCGTCCACGTCCAGCGGGGGCATGCCCGCGACCAGGGGCAGCAGGTCGTGCAGCCGGGCGGCGAGCTCGGAGGCGCGCAGCCGGGAGGCGGGGGCCTTGGCGAGGCACTGGACGATCAGCTGCCAGAGCTCGTCCGGGATGCCGGGGAGCGGGACGACGGTCTCGGTGACGTGGCGGCGCAGGACCGCCCCGGGGTGGCCGCCGCCGAACGGGGTGAAGCCCGCGAGCAGCTCGTACAGGACCGTCGCGAGGGCGTAGATGTCGACGGCCGCGCGTGGCGGCAGGCCCTCGACGATCTCCGGGGCCAGATAGTCCGGCGTCCCGATGATCTTCGTGGCCTTGGTGCGGCGTGGGGTGTCGATCAGCTTGGCGACGCCGAAGTCCGTCAGCAGGGCGGGGTGGGCGCCGCCCGGGCCGAGCGGGCCCTCCATGTCCAGCAGGATGTTCTCCGGCTTGACGTCGCGGTGGACGACCCCGGCGGCGTGGGCCGCGGCCAGCCCCTCGGCGACGTCGGCGATGATCGCGACGGCCGCCTCGGGCGCGAGGCGGCGCTCGCGGTCCAGCCGGGTGCGGAGGTCGGTGCCGCGGACGAGGTCCATCACGAGGGCGAGGTCGTTGCCGTCCACGACGAGGTCACGGACGCCGACGACCCGGGGGTGGTCGAGTCCGAGCAGGGCCGTGCGCTCCTGGACGAACCGTCCGACCAGTTCCTGGTCGGAGGCGAGGTCCTCACGGAGGAGTTTGATGGCCACCGGGCCCTCGGGGCCCTCTCCGAGCCAGACTGTGCCGGCGCTGCCCCGCCCCAGGATCTGGTGGGCGGTGTACCGGCTGCCGATATTCCGTGCCAAGACTGCTCCCTCAGCGGCTGGCTTTGCCCATCCGTCGCGCATCAACGTACGCGGATGTCCGGGTATTGAGTGCCCCGGATGGCGCCAACCGTCACTTCTGCGGGGCTATTTCCCCCGCAGAAGTCGACATAACGACAGACTGATCGCCTACTGCTGACCGGTGCCGGTCCCCGTTCCGGTGCCCGGCTCCGTGCTGCCGAGCTCCGAGATCCAGTCGCTCACCGTCGTGAAGGTGTCGCTGATGACGTCCCAGTAGCTCTTGCCCTCGTTGAACAAGTCCTGGAGGAACAGCTCCCAGGCCAGCCAGCCCGCGCCGACCAGGATCAGGAGCACGAACAGGCAGCCCTTGAGGCAGCCCAGGCCCGGGATCCGCATCGGGTTCGCGCTGCGCTGGCGGGGCTGACGCGGGGCGGGCTGCTGGGGCGGCGGCGCCTGCGGGGGCGCGTACTGCTGCCGCTGCGGGGGCTGAGGCGCGTACTGCTGCGGCGGGGGCGCGTACCGCTGGGGCTGGGGCTGGGGCCGCTGACGGCGCGGCTGGGGCTGCGGCTGCTGCCACTGCGGGTGCTGCTGCTGACGCTGGGGCGGCTGCGGGGGCGGCGCCTGGCGCTGCGGACGGCGCCGCAGCGGGTCCTGACTCGGGTCGACGTACTGGATCTGGGTCTGCTCGTTGCGGTCGCGGGCCGCCTGGAGCTGGGACTGCCAGGGGTGCGGCCCCTCCGGCGTCGCGGGCTGCGGCGGGCCGTCGGGACGCGGCGGGACGGGCGGCATGACCGCGGTCGGGTCGGCCGCGCCGTTCCTGGGCAGGACGCTGGTCGCGTCGGCCGCCCCCGCGGGCATGCCGGTCTGCTGCATCACGCTGGTCGCGGCGCCGGGGTCGTACTGCGGCGCGTTGGCCTGGAGCACCTGGGTCGGGTCGGACGCGCCCGGGACCTGCGGAACGGCGGCCGGGTCGGGGTCGGGCGCGAGCAGCGCGCCGACGCCGTCCGCCGCCTCGATCTGCGCGGGCGTGGAGTGCACCCCGATGCCGGCGGCGACCGTACGCAGTCCACGGGCGAGGTTCTCGGCGCTCGGCCGCTCGCCCGGCTCCTTGCGCAGGCAGCGCTCTATGACCGTCCACAGCGGGGCCGGGACGGTGGACGGGCGGCGGGGCTCCTCGCTGAGGTGCCGGTGCAGCACCTCCAGGGCGGTGCCGCCCGCGAACGGCGGACGGCCGGTGACCAGCTCGTACAGCAGGATTCCGGCGCCGTAGATGTCGACGGCGGAGGTCTGCGGGCGGCCTTCGGCGGACTCCGGGGCGACGTAGGCCGGGGTGCCGACGAACTCGTGCGTACGGGTCAGGCCCGGGGAGTCCGCGAGGCGCGCGATGCCGAAGTCGGTGAGCAGCGGGTGCATCTCGCCATCGCGCTCGGCGAGCAGGACGTTGGCGGGCTTGAGGTCACGGTGGACGACGCCGTCGGCGTGGCTGGCGGCGAGCGCGTCGGCGATCTGGGCCGTGATCAGGGCGGCCGCGACCGGGGTGAACGGGCCGTTGTCCCGCAGGTAGCGGTGCAGGTCCGGGCCTTCGACGAGGTCCATCACCAAGGCGAGCAGGTCGCCCTCGACCACGAGGTCGCGGGTGCGCACGATGTTCGGGTGGGTGAGCCGGAGCAGGACGGAACGCTCGCGCAGGAAGCGCATCACCACGTCCGCGTCGTTCGCGAGCTCCTCCTTGAGGACCTTGATCGCGACGGTCTCACCCGGCTGACCGGGAACGGCTGCCTCGGCACCCGCGGTCTCCCGCTGGCGGGCTCGCCAGACGGTGCCCGTGGCGCCGCGTCCGAGCGGTTCCTCGAGCAGGTACTTGCTGCCTACCGGCCGCACGTCATGCGCTCCCTGCTGATCGGGGTCGGGGGTCGTCCATCGAAGGTCCCGGGTTCTGTTGTGAACCGTTCCGGGTTTCCGGCCCACTTTAATGCCGCCGGACGGGTCAACGGATGTTCGGACCGGGGATCGGACCAAGGTCGAACCGAGGCCGGACCGAGGTCGGACCGAGGTCGGACCGGGTTGGCGGATAAGACGACGGGGGCGGAGTCATGGTTGCCGGGCAGCGATGGCGCTCTCTTCACAGGCGATCCCAACCAGGCACTTTTACGTGCAGAGCCGACCAATCAAGATCACTTGAGGGTGGTCGGCGGGCGTGTTGTCAGTGGCAGGTGCGAGGATGCCTTCCAGCACGGAATCGTGGGGTCGGGAGAGCCCCTCGGCCGTGCCGACCTGCCGGGTGGGGGGAATCACAGGGCGGATCCCCCTGCCGGGCACCCCGCGCAGAAGGGACCGCTGACGGCGATGCAGATCCGGCTGACCGTCCTCGCGCCGCGCAGCGGCCAGTCCGTGACCGCCGCTGAGCGTGCGTCGGCGGCGTCGGCGGGGCGTGCGCCCGCCGAGCGTACGACCGCCGCCGAGCGCGCTTCGACGGGGCGTGCGCGCGATGTGCTCGTGACCGCCCCGGCCGGGACGGCGCTGGCGGCGGTGGCCTCCGGGCTGGCCGCGGCCGTGTCGGGACCGGACGCCCCGCCGTCCGGGACGATCGTGCTGTACGCGGGCCAGGAGCGGCTCGACGCGCAGCGGTGCGCGCTCGGCGAGCCCCCATTGGTGGACGGCGCCGTCCTGTCGCTCCACGTACCCGCGGAGGACGAGGCCGCCACCCACGAGGGCGAGGCGCGGGCCCGACTGGATGTGGTCGCGGGGCCGGACGCGGGCGGGGTCCATCTGCTGCACGGCGGGCAGATCCGTATCGGCCGCGCGGCGGACGCGGACGTGCCGCTCGATGATCCGGACGTGTCCCGGCTGCACTGCGCGGTCACGGTCGGCGAGGACGGCCGCGTCACCGTCGCGGACCTCGGCTCCACGAACGGCACGACCCTGGACGGCGCCGAGGTGGGCCCCCGCCCGGCCCGGCTGGCCCCGGGCGCGTTGCTGCGCCTCGGCGAGTCCGCCCTGCGCCTCACCCCGCCCACGGGTCCCGCCGCCCGGCTCGCGACGACCCCGGACGGCGAGGGACACCTGCGGGTGCGCCGCGCGTCCCCGGCACCTGCGGGTGCGCCGGTCCGGCCCGCTCACGCGCGTACGGGCACGGACGCGGGTGGCGATGGGCCTACGGCCGGGGCGGGCGTGCCCTCCTGGGCCCGCGGGGCGGACAGCGCCCCGGGAGAGGGCGGGAGCGGTCCGTACGGGGCCGGGCAGGCTTCCCGGGACGCCGCGCACGGGACGTACGGGCAGCCGCATGCCTACGGGGACGCGGCGCCCGGGGCTCCCGCCCGTCCGGGCCGGGTGCCCGGCGACGACGGCCGGGGCCACGGGACCGCGCCGAGCGGGGCCGGGGCGACGTACCCGCACGCGGCCGGGACCGGTGGCACCGACGGCGGCCGGAGCGTCCGGGGCGGGGATGAGACGCACGCCCGCGCCGGCGGCTACGACGACGAAGGCGCTCGCACGGCCCACGGGGAGGGCGGGGGCGCGACCGGGCCCGTGACCCACGGCCGTGGGACCCGCATGGAAGGCGGTGGCGATGACAGCGCGGCCGACGGCGGACCGGGCGCGCGGGCGCAGCGGCCCCGGGGCGAGAGCGGCGGGCGTAAGCGCGGCATAGGGGCCTGGGCGCGGCGGTTCGCCGGGGGGCGGGGCGACGGAGTCGGGGAAGGCGCCGGGGACGGGCAGCCCGTGGCCGTCGGCGGCGCGCCCGTCGTCGAGACCTGGCCCGACCCGGCCGCCGTGCTGCTCACCGCCCTCGGGCCGGGGCCGCGGCTGTGGGAGCGCGGGCCCGGTCACCCCGAGGAGCTCGTCGTACGGCTCGGCACCGCGGACCGCGCGGACACGCCCGCCGTCCCCGTCACCGTCGGACTGCGCGAGGCCGGATCGCTCGGTCTCGCCGGGCCCCGTGCGCGGCTCGCCGGGCTCGCCAGGTCCGTGGTGGCCCAGCTGGCCGCGCTGCACTCACCCGCCGACCTGGAGATCGTGCTGATCAGCACGGACCGCGCCCGGTCCCTGGAGGAGCGCAGGCGCGAGTGGGGCTGGCTCGGCTGGCTCCCCCAACTGCGGCCCGGCCACGGCCAGGACTGCCGCCTCCTGCTCGCCTACGACCGGGACCAGGCGACCGCCAGGGCCGCCGAGCTGACCCGGCGGCTGGACGACGGACCGCTCGGGGCCGGCTGGCCCAGCGCGGACCGCCGCGCGATCGAGGACACGGCCGCGCGCCACGCGGGGCCACGGACGGTGCTGATCCTGGACGGCGACCCGGGCTCCTCGGCGCTCCGCGAGACCACGGCGCGGCTGGCCGGCGCGGGTGCGGCGGGCGGCATCCATGTCGTCTGCCTGGCCGAGACCCCGGCCGCCTCACCGCTGTCCCCGGTGGCGGCGACGTACGAGGAGGCGTGCGCGGTGTCCCTCGCGTTCCGCGAGTGCGGGGCGGTCGCGCTGCTGAGCGGCGATGTGGCGACCGCGCTGCGGCTGCTGCGTACGGCGGCGGGACAGCCCGCGGGCCATGGGACGGTCGCCACGGTGGACGCCGTCTCGGCGGCGTGGGCCGAGCGTTTCGGGCGGGCGCTGGCGCCGCTGCGCGCGGCGGACGAGGGCGGCGGCGCGACCGGCCCCGGCCGGACGGTGACGGCGCCGCTTCCGCGGTCCGCGCGGCTGCTGGACGAGTTGGGGCTGGCGCGGGCCACCCCCGCGTCCCTGATGGCCCGTTGGGCGTCCGCGGCGGACGGTGCCGCGGTGCTGGGAGCGGGCCCGCGCGGCCCGGTCACGGTCGACCTCGCCCAGGAAGGCCCGCATCTGCTGATCGAGGGCCCGGCGGGCAGCGGCCGTACGGAGCTGCTCCGCGCGATCGCGGCGTCGCTGGCGGCGGCGGACCGGCCGGACCGGCTGGGGCTGTTGCTGGTCGACGGCGCGGGCGGCGAGCGCGGCGAGGGCCTCGCGGCCTGTACGGAACTCCCCCATGCCACCGAGCATCTGGTCGCGTCCGACCCGGTCCGGATGCGGGAGTTCGCGCAGTCCCTCGGCGCGGAGCTGAAGCGGCGTGCCGAGCTGCTGGGCCGCGAGAGCCTCGCCGAGTGGCACGCCCGGCGCGGGGTCGCGGACCGGCTGGTCGGGCAACGGTCCGCGCCGCCCGCCGAATCCACGGCGTGGGTCGACGCCGGGACCGTGTCCGGGATCGGTTCCGCGTCCGGGACCGGGGCCGCATCCGGCAGCGGGCACCAGTACGGGGCCGGGACCACATCCGCGTCCGTGCCCGTCCCAGGGCGCGGGGACGTCGAGTCCCCGGACTCGGGCTCGCTGCGCCTGCGGGCGCGGGCCGCTCTCGCCGCGGCCGAGCGCGGTTCAGGGGGCCCGAGCAGCGCCCCCGCCGACCCCAGTACGACGAGGGCACCGCACCCGCTGCCCCGGCTCGTCGTACTGGTCGACGACTACGACGCCCTGGTCGCCCCCGCGCTCGGCAGCCCGGGGAGGCCGGCCGCGGGCTCCGTCGTACGGGCGCTGGAGGCCGTGGCCAGGGACGGAGAGCGGCTCGGCGTCCATCTGGTCGCCACCTCCGCCCGCCCGGACCGCACCGCCGACACGGAGTTGGCCCACGGCGCACGGCTGCGGATCGTGCTGGACCCGCCGCCCGCCTCGCCGGGCCCCGAGGACCCGGCACCCGGGCGGGGGCGGCTCGGGCATCCGGACGGCCGGGTGACACCGTTCCAGGGCGGCCGCGTGAGCGGGCGTATCCCGCGTACCGCGACGCAGCGCCCCACCGTCGTGGAGCTGGAGTGGGAGCGGATGGGCGACCCGCCCGCCCGCCGCCCCGTCCGCGAGCTGGGCAACGGACCCACGGACCTGGCCCTGCTCGCCAGCGCCCTGGACCGGGCCGCCCGCTCCGTCGGCGCCCCACCCCTGCCACCTCTCACCCCGGCCCGCCACTGATCCCGGTCTCCGCCGGGCCCGCCAGGGCCCGGCCCGGGACCAGACCCGAGGCCACGCCTACCCACCGCCACCCGCCAGCAGCCCCAGCCCCCCTGACAGCACGTCACGACCCCATCACGATCGCCGGGTTGACAGCCGACGCGGTATTGCCTCGCCCCTTTCCCGGGCGTAGACCTGTGCGCACGGGACGGGAGCGGTGCTGCCTGCGTCACGGTTGCGCGGGGGCGGCGGCCCTCCGCAGGCGGACGCGAGAGACGGGGCAGAGATGCGACGCACAACTCGGACAACCCCTGGTTCCACCGGTCGTTCACGCAGGGCGGCCCTGGCGCTCTTAGCGGTCGGCGCACTGGCCCTCAGCGGCTGCGGCGACGGAGACGGCAACGGCAACGGCAACGGCGGCAAGGAGAAGCCGGGAGCGAGCGGGGGCCAGGAGGCCACCGTCCAACTGCCCAAGCTGAACGGCGAGAAGATCGAGGTCGCGGCGGTCTGGACCGGCCCCGAGCAGGAGAACTTCACCAAGGTCCTCGACGAGTTCGAGAAGCGCACCGGAGCCACGGTCACCTTCGTCCCCGCGCAGGACCCGATCGTCAACTTCCTCGGCACGAAGATCGCCGGTGGCAGCCCGCCCGATGTGGCCATGCTCCCGCAGGTCGGCGCGGTCCAGCAGGCCGTCGCGAACAAGTGGGCCAAGCCGGTCGGCCCGGAGGCCAAGGCGCAGCTCGCGAAGAACTACGCCAAGGGCTGGCAGGATCTCGGATCCGTCGGCGGCACCCCGTACGGCGTGTACTTCAAGGCCGCCAGCAAATCCCTCGTCTGGTACAACACCGCGGTCTTCGAGAACGCGGGCGCCACCGAGCCCAAGACCTGGAAGGAATTCCTGACGACCGCCGAGACGATCTCCGCGTCCGGCGTCACCCCGGTCTCGGTCGGCGGCGCGGACGGCTGGACGCTCACCGACTGGTTCGAGAACGTGTACCTCTCCCAGGCCGGTCCCGAGAAGTACGACCAGCTGGCGAAGCACGAGATCAAGTGGACGGACCCGTCGGTCAAGCAGGCCCTGACGACCCTCGCCGAGCTGTTCGGGAAGCCGGAACTGATCGCGGGCGGCGCGGACGGCGCGCTCCAGACGGAGTTCCCCAAGTCCGTCACCCAGACCTTCACCGGTGGTGACCAGGCCAAGAGCGCGATGGTCTTCGAGGGCGACTTCGTGACCGTCAACATCGCGCAGACCGAGGCCAAGGTCGGTACGGACGCGAAGGTGTTCCCGTTCCCGGCGGTCGGCGGCGAGTCCCCGGTGGTGACCGGCGGCGACGCGGCCGTCGCGCTGAAGGACTCCAAGGGCGCCCAGGCACTGCTGACGTTCCTGGCCTCCCCCGACGCCGCGAGGATCTGGGCGCAGGCCGGCGGGTTCATCTCGCCGAACAAGTCCCTGGACGTGGCCGCGTACCCGAACGACGTCCAGCGCGACATCGCCAAGGCGCTGATCGCGGCGGGCGACGACTTCCGCTTCGACATGTCGGACCAGATGCCGCAGGCGTTCGGCGGTACGCCCGGCAAGGGTGAGTGGAAGGCCCTCCAGGACTTCCTGAAGAACCCGAAGGACATCGCGGGCACGCAGGCGCGGCTGGAGGCCGACGCGGCCAAGGCGTACAAGAACTGATGCGGCGATGAAGTCCCCCGCCGCCCCCGCCGCCCCCGGCGCCACCTCCACGGCCACCGCCACCCCGGACGTACGACCGCGCAGGAGGGTGACCGGCACCCGCAAGCTCGTCGCCGCCGGATTCCTGCTCCCCGCCCTCGTCCTGCTCGGCGCGCTCGTGGTCTACCCGATCGGGTACTCGGTCTACCGGTCCTTCTTCGACAAGGCGGGCACCGGCTTCGCCGGACTCGCCAACTACATCGAGATCTTCTCCGACGACACCATCCTCACCTCCGTCAAGAACAACGCGATCTGGGTCGTCGTCGCGCCGACGGTCGCGACGGCCCTCGGGCTGATCTTCGCGGTGCTCACCGAACGGGTCCGCTGGGGCACGGCGTTCAAGCTGATCGTCTTCATGCCGATGGCCATCTCGATGCTCGCCGCGGGCATCATCTTCCGGCTCGTGTACGAGCAGGACCCGGAGCGCGGTGTCGCCAACGCGGTCTGGGTGGGCGTCCACGACACGTTCAACGAGTCGGCCGGGTTCCCCCGGGCGCGCCCGCTGCCCGTCCACCCGCTGGAGGCGGCGGGCGGTGGGGCGTACATCACCAAGGAGCCGGTCGCGGCGGGCCGCCAGGTGCAGCTGCCGCTGGTGGGGGTCGCGCCCGCCGCCATGCCGGGCGACGCCGAACCGGCGAGGGCCCCCGCCACGGACCCGGCCAGGATCACCGGCACGGCGTGGCTGGACTTCACCAAGGGCGGCGGCGGCAAACCCAACACCATCGACGCGCGGGAACTGGGCCTCAAGGGCATCGAGGTCGAGGCCGTCAAGGACGGCAAGGTCGTCGCCACCGCCACGGCGGCCGCCGACGGTTCCTTCTCCCTCCCGGCCGACAAGGCGGACGGGGCCCTGCTGCGCCTCCCCGCGAGCAACTTCCGGGAGCCGTACAACGGAGTCGACTGGCTGGGCCCGTCGCTGGTGACCCCGGCCATCATCGGCTCGTACGTCTGGATGTGGGCAGGCTTCGCGATGGTCCTGATCGCCGCGGGCCTGGCGGCGGTGCCGCGCGAACTGCTGGAAGCGGCGCGGGTGGACGGGGCGAACGAGTGGCAGGTCTTCCGCAAGGTGACCGTGCCCCTGCTGGCCCCCGTCCTCGCGGTCGTCCTCGTCACCCTGATGATCAACGTCCTGAAGATCTTCGACCTGGTCTTCATCATCGCCCCCGGCTCGGCCCAGGACGACGCCAATGTGCTGGCGCTCCAGCTCTACCGCTCCTCGTTCGGAACCGACGCCGACCTGGGTGTGGGCAGCGCGATCGCGGTACTGCTCCTGCTGCTGGTGATCCCGGTGATGCTGTTCAACATCCGCAGGATCCGAAGGGAGACGCGCCGATGAGCCCCGGCCATGCGCCAGGCCTTGCGCCCTGCCGGGGGTCCGGGGGTCGCCCCCCGGAAAAGCACAGCAACATCCGCAGGATCCGAAGGGAGACGCGCCGATGAGCCCCGGCCATGCGCCAGGCCTTGCGCCCTGCCGGGGGTCCGGGGGTCGCCCCCCGGACA
>NZ_JBEPDM010000023.1:0-34769 GCF_040300305.1 Streptomyces sp. NPDC000410 | reverse complement strand
AAAGCACAGCAACATCCGCAGGATCCGAAGGGAGACCCGCCGATGAGCACCCCGAACAAGGCGAAGCAGTCCCTCGGCTCGCGCATCGCCGCCCGCACCGGCGGCGGTGTCATGCGTGTCTTCCTCGTCCTCGTCGGGCTGTTCTGGCTGATGCCGACGATCGGACTGCTGTTCTCCTCGCTGCGCGATCCCGCCGACATCACCGCGAGCGGCTGGTGGCAGGTGTTCACCGCGCCCGCGCAGCTCACCACCGAGAACTACGCCCGCCTCCTCGACAACGAGACCATCACCGGCTCGCTCCTCTCCACGGTCCAGATCACCGTCCCGGCGACGGTCCTGGTCGTCGTGATCGGCTCGCTCGCCGGATACGCCTTCGCGTGGATGGAGTTCCCCGGCCGCGACTGGTGGTTCCTGGCCGTGGTCGGGCTGCTCGTCGTCCCGGTGCAGGTCGCCCTCGTCCCGGTGTCGAAGCTCTTCGGCGAGATCGGGATCTTCGAGACCACCGCCGGGGTGGTGATCTTCCACGTGGCGTTCGGCCTGCCCTTCGCGATCTTCCTGCTCCGCAACTTCTTCGCGGAGATCCCGAGAGAGCTGCTGGAGGCGGCCCGGCTCGACGGGGCAGGCGAGATCAGGCTGTTCACCCGGGTCGTGATGCCACTCGGCGGGCCGGCGATCGCGTCGCTCGGCATCTTCCAGTTCCTCTGGGTCTGGAACGACATGCTGGTCGCGCTGATCTTCGCGGACTCGGAGTCCCCGCCGATCACGGTCGCGTTGCAGCAGCAGGTACGGCAGTTCGGCAACAACATCGACGTGCTGGCGCCCGGCGCGTTCGTCTCGATGGTGATTCCGCTCGCCGTGTTCTTCGCGTTCCAGCGGCAGTTCGTCTCCGGCGTGATGGCGGGCGCGGTCAAGTAGCCACGTACGAGAGACGAGATACGGGATCGGGCGGCGGCCGCCCACCGGCCGCCGCCCACCACCATCGCCGCTTCCGCCGCCGTCTCCGCCGCCGTCAACCGGTCGTCGCCGCCGTCGCCCGATTGCGTAGCCGCCGCGTAACCCGTGTGCCCCGGGGGCCGTTGCCGGGCCATGCCCCGGTTCACCGTCATCGTGCCCGCGTACCAGGTCCAGGCTTTTCTGCACGAGTGCATCGACTCGGTGCTCTCGCAGTCGTACGACGATCTCGAACTGATCGCCGTTGACGACGGATCGCCGGACGGCTGCGCCGCGACCGGCGCGTGCTCCCCCTCCATCTGCCGCACAACACCGGCCAGGGGGCGCCCGGCGCCGCTCGGGGCGCCGGTCTCGTTCACGCGACCGGTGACTACCTGGTCTTCGTCAACGGTGACGACACCCTCGCCCCTGGCAGCCTGCAGGCCATCGCCGACCGGGTCAAGGACGCCGCTGAGCCCGATGTGCTCACCTACGGCCTCGCGCGTATCGACTGGTCGGGCGAGACGACACCCCAGGTCCACCAGGCACACCACGCCCGCGAGAACGTCTCCGAGGCGCCCCCCGGCCCCTTCTCCCTCGCCGACCGGCCCGGGGTGCTGCACCGCCTCGCCGACGCCGCCTGCGGGGCGACGTACCGCCGCGACTTCGTCGAGCGGCACGGATTCGCCTTCCCGCCGGGCCACTTCGCGGACCTGGCCTGGACCCTTCCGATCCTGCTGACCGCACAGACGATCGCCACCCTCGACCGCGTGTGCGCACACGTGCGGGAACGCCGCCGGGGGAACATCCGCGCCACACCCGCCCGCAAGGAGTTCGACATCTTCGGCCAGTACGACCGGGTCATGGCCTTCGTCGACTCCCGGCCGGCGCTGGAGAGCTGGCGTCCAGTGATCTTCCGCCGGATGACCGACCACGCGATGAGCGTGTTCACGACGCCTGGCCGGCTGCCGCGCGGCAGCCGCGCCGCGTACTTCCGCCGCGCCCGCGACCAGTATCGGCGCCATCGCCGTTACCGCAGGTCGGGGGCGGGTTTCCGGGTCCGGGTGAGGGACGCGCTCGTGTGGGCCGGCAGCCACCGTACGTACCGCGCGCTGCTGGCCGCGCGCGGGCTCCGTACCGCCACGGCCGGGCGCGCGGCGGCTGCGTACGCGGCGCTGCGCGGTGCGGCGCTACGGATCCACTACCGCGTCCAGCTCCGCCTCCCCGTCCGCCGGGACCACGCGGTCTTCATGGCCCGCCGAAGGGGCAGCGACGCGGCGGCGATCGAGGCGAAGGTCCGCGAGCTCGCCCCGCACATCCGTACGTCCTGGATCGCGGAGACACCCGACGCTCAAAAAGGGCTGCTGCGCGGCTCGGCGGCGTACTGGGCGGCGCTGGCCCGCTCCGCGTACCTCGTCGGCGACGGCGTGTTCGCCGAGCGGCTGGTGAAGCGGCCGTCGCAGATCCTGCTCCGGACCCATGACGGCACCCCGATCGCGTCGACCGGCCTCGATCTGCGGGAGCGTCCGGCGGCGGCACACGGCGTGGACTTCGAGGGGCTGCTGCGCGACTGCGACACCTGGGACTACAGCCTGTCCGCGAACCGGCACTCCTCGCTGGTCCGGGAACGGGCGTTCCCGTCGTCCTCGTACCCGTCCTCGTACACGACGCTGGAGTACGGCTCGCCGCGCAACGACCGGTTCCGGCGGGTCGGCGACGGCGAGGTCGCCGCGCTGCGCGCGTCCCTCGGCGTCCCGGACGGCTGTACGGCCGTGCTGTACGCGCCCGCCCACCGCGACTACCGCCGCACCCAGCGGCTCGCACTCGACCCGGAACGCGTGGCCCGCGCGCTCGGGCCGGACTTCGTCCTGCTGACGGACCCGCAGCTGCCGAAGAACCCGGAGCTGCTGCTCGCCGTCGACGCGCTCGTCACCGACTTCTCGCCGCTGATGGTCGACTACGCCCATCTCGACCGCCCGATCGTCGTGTACGCCGACGACTGGGAGGCGTACGAGGCGGCTCGCGGCACCTACGTCGATCTGCGGACCGACCCGCCGGGCGCGATCGCCCGCACCGAGGACGAACTGATCGACATCTTCACCACCGGCCACTGGCGCGGATCGCGCTCCGCGCAGCTGCGGGCCGCCTTCCGGGCCCGTTTCTGTCCGTACGACGACGGGCACGCGGCCGAACGCGTGGTCCGGCATGTGTTCCTGGGCGAGACCGACTTCCATCCGCCGTACGCCCACAGCCCTGATCGCTGAGTCCCGAGAGAGAAGACACCCATGTCACAGACGAGTGCACCGGTGCAGTCCGCGTCCACGTCGCAGTCCCCTGCCGCGGACGAACTGCCCCAGCCCGCCCGGCTCGACGACGTCAAGGGCTGGTTCCGGCCGGTCGACCAGCTGCTCTTCGACTGGTTCCTGGCCCACCAGCGCGACCAGGAGCACGCGGGAGACCTGCTCGAACTCGGCGCGTACATGGGCAAGAGCGCGATCTTCCTGGGCTCGTACCTGCGGGAGGGCGAGGAGTTCACGGTCTGCGACCTGTGGGACTCGCCCGCCCCCGACGCGTCCAACAGCGCCGAGATGGACCGCTCGTACGCGACGCTCACCCGCCGCGCCTTCGAGGCCAACTACCTCTCCTTCCACGACGAGCTGCCGACCCTCGTCCAGGCGCCGACCTCGGTGATCTCCTCCCGGGTCCGGGCGGGCAGCTGCCGCTTCGTCCACATCGACGCCTCGCACCTGTACGAGCACGTCCAGGGCGACATCGAGGCCGCCGAGGAGCTCCTCACCCCGGAGGGCGTCGTGGTCTTCGACGACTTCCGGGCCGAGCACTGCCCGGGGGTCGCGGCCGCCGTGTGGGGTGCCGTCGCCACCGCCGGGCTGCGGCCGGTGTGCATCACGGGCACAAAGCTGTACGGGACCTGGGGCGACCCGGAGAAGGCGCGGGAGGCGCTCCTCGGCTGGCTGGAGACGCGGACGGACCTCTGGCACGGGGTGGAGGAGGTGGCCGGGGCCCCGCTGGTCCGGATCGACGGCAGGAAGGCCGTGGCGCCGGCCCATCCGGCGTCCCGCCACCGGCCGGCCGCCGTGGCCCCCGCGCCCGCCGCCGTCCCGGAACAGCGCCCGGCGCCCGCGACCGCGCGCCGCCGCCCGTCACTCGTCCGCCGCGTGGCCCGGGACCTGCTCCCGCCCCTTCTGACCCGCGCGCTGCGCCGGGCCCTGCGGGGCTGACGCGGTGAGGGCGGGGGCTCCGCACCGGGAGCCCCCGCCCTCACTCCCACAACAGCAGCGCATCAGCCGCTCGTCAGCCCATGCCGGCCTTGCCTCAGCCGCTCGTCACCCCCGCGTGAGCCCCGCCACCGCCGCGGCCGCCAAATCGTCCAGGTACCCCTCCGGCAGATCCCCCCGTACCACCACCAGCCGCCAGTACAGCGGACCGATGATCAGGTCCAGGGCCCGCTCCGGATCCGCCGACTCCGGCAGTTCCCCCCGCGCCACGGCATCGCGCACCACCAGCGCGGCCACCCCCTGCTGGCTGTCGAGCAGCGCCGCCTTGATCGCGGCGGAGATCTCGGGGTGGCGGGCCGCCTCGACCAGCAGGTCGGGGATGACCTGCGAGGCCACGGGATGGCGCAGCGCGTGCGAGGCGACTTCGAGCAGGGCGCGTACGTCCCCGTGGAGCGAACCCGTCGCCGGCACGGGCAGCCCCTGCGCCGCGAACGCCGAGACCAGGTCCAGCACCAACGAGAGCTTGGACTTCCAGCGGCGATACACCGCGGTCTTGCCGACACCGGCCCGTCTCGCGATGCCCTCGATCGACATGCGTGCGAAGCCGACCGCCGCCAGCTCCTCGAAGACGGCGGCGCGGATCGCCGCGGTCACGTCCTCCCGAAGCACGGCAGCTCCAGCGGGGGCGCGTCGTGGGGTTCCCGGGTCCCTGGTCATGCCCAGGAGCATACGCAACCCCGTCACGACGAAACGGTTGCGTTGCAACGTTGATCCGTCCTACCCTCCCCGTAGCGACGATACGGATCCGTCCCATCGTCCTTTTCCCCGGCGAAAGCGACAAGCGCGTGTCAGCACCCGTGTCAGCACCCATGTCAGCAACCGCGTCACCGGCAGAGAGCCTCGGCGAGCTGGCCGCCCGCCACGGCCTCACCGTGAGCGGCGCCCGCCCCTCCCTGCGCGCGTACGTCGGCCGGCTGTGGTCGCGCCGCCACTTCATCACCGCGTTCGCCACCGCCCGGCTCACCGCGCAGTACAGCCAGGCGAGGCTCGGCCAGGTCTGGCAGCTGATGACCCCGCTGCTGAACGCCGCGGTCTACTACTTCATCTTCGGAGTGCTGCTCCGCACCCGGCACCAGGTCCCGGACTTCGTTCCTTTCCTGGTCACCGGCGTCTTCATCTGGACCTTCACGTCCAACTCGATCCTGGCCGGCACCCGGGCCATATCCGGCAACATCGGACTCGTACGGGCACTGCACTTCCCGCGCGCCGCGCTCCCGGTCGCCCTCGCGCTGCAACAGCTCCAGCAGCTGCTCTTCTCGATGGGCGCGCTGGCCGTGATCCTGATGGCCTTCGGGCAGTTCCCGAGGCCCTCGTGGCTGCTCGCGGTCCCGGCCCTGCTGCTCCAGGCCCTCTTCAACACCGGCGTGTCGATGGCCATGGCCCGGCTCGCCGCCCGCACTCCCGACATCGCGCAGCTGATGCCGTTCGTGCTGCGCACCTGGATGTACGCGTCGGGCGTGATGTGGAGCCTCCAGTCCGTGCTCAAGGGCCGGGACCTGCCGGAGCTGGTCGTCCTGGCACTCCAGGGCAACCCGGCCGCCGTCTACATCGACCTGATGCGCTTCGCGCTCATCGACAGCTACACCTCGGCCCAGCTGCCGCCGCACGTGTGGGCGCTCGCCCTCGGCTGGGCCGTCCTCATCGGGGTGGGCGGATTCCTGTACTTCTGGAAGGCGGAGGAGCAGTACGGCCGTGGCTGAAAATATCCCCACCGTCGTCGTCGACGGCGTACACATCACCTACAAGGTCAACGGCGCGAAGGCCGGGCGGGGCAGCGCCACCTCCGCCCTGAGCCGGATCCTGTCCCGCAAACCCGCCGCGGGCGTCCGTGAGGTGCACGCCGTCAAGGGCGTCAGCTTCGCCGCGTACAAGGGCGAGGCGATCGGCCTCATCGGCTCCAACGGCTCGGGCAAGTCCACCCTCCTCAAAGCGATCGCCGGGCTGCTGCCGCCGTCCGAGGGCCGGGTCTACACCCAGGGCCAGCCCTCGCTCCTCGGCGTGAACGCCGCCCTCATGGGCGATCTGACCGGCGAGCGCAACGTCATCCTCGGCGGGCTGGCGATGGGCATGACGCGCGAGCAGATCCGGGACCGTTACGACGAGATCGTCGACTTCTCCGGGATCAACGAGAAGGGCGACTTCATCTCGCTGCCGATGCGGACGTACTCCTCGGGCATGGGTGCCCGGCTGCGGTTCTCCATCGCCGCGGCCAAGAGCCATGACGTGCTGCTCATCGACGAGGCGCTGTCCACGGGCGACGCCAAGTTCCAGCGGCGCAGCCGGGACCGGATCGCCGAGCTGCGCAAGGAGGCGGGCACGGTGTTCCTGGTGAGCCACAGCAACTCCACCATCACCCAGACCTGCGACCGCGCGCTCTGGCTGGAGGCGGGGACGCTGCGGATGGACGGGCCCGCGAAGGACGTCGTCGCGGCGTACGAGGCCTTCACCGGCGGCGCCAAGAAGAAGTGACGCGGACCAGGAAGACGTGACGAGGAAGGGCCGACAGGAAAGTGACGCCGAAGGGGGCGCCCACCATGACGGTGGGCGCCCCCTTCATTCACGTACGGATCAGCTCATTCACGTATGGATCAGCCGTGCGTACGCAGCAGCTGGCGCATCGTCCGCATGGCGACCGACAGGTTCGCCAGGTCGAACGTGTCCGAGCTCTGGATCTCCTCCAGCGTCGTCCGCGCCCGGCCGAGGATCGCCGCGTTCTTCTCCTCCCACGCCTTGAACCGCTCCTCGGGCGACGAGGAGCCGTTGCCCACGGACAGCACGTCCGCCGTCAGCGCGGCATGCGCGGCGTACAGGTCCTCGCGGATGGAGGCGCGGGCCATGGACTGCCAGCGGTCGGCCCGCGGCAGCTCGATGATCCGGTCCATCAGCGCGGTGATCCGCAGCCGGTCGGCCAGGTCGTAGTAGACCTCGGCGACGGCCAGCGGGTCCTTGCCGGTACGTTCCGCGATCGCGACGACGTCGAGCGTCGGGAAGGCGGACGAGAAGCCGGCGACACGCAGGGCCAGCCCCTCCGGAACGCCCGCGGCGGTGAACTCCTCCAGCAGACCCTGGTACCACTCCAGGTCGATGCCGCGGAGCATCTTCGGCAGCTCGGCCCAGACCTGCTCGACGCCCGCCGAGAAGAACTCGATGGTCTCCGTGAGCTCCAGCGGCTGCGGCCGGTTGCCGAGCAGCCAGCGCGTGCCGCGCTCGACGAGCCGGCGCGAGTGCAGCCGGATCCGGGTCTGGACATCGGCCGCGACCTTGTTGTCCAGCGCCTCGACGGCGTCCCACACCTCGCTCAGCCCGAAGATCGCGCGGGCCGCGGTCTGCGCCCGGACGATCTCCTCGACCGACGCGCCGGTCTCCTCGCGGAGCCGGTGCAGGAAGGTCGAACCGCCGGTGTTGACGGTGTCGTTGACCAGGACCGTGGTGACGATCTCGCGGCGCAGCGCGTGGCCGTCGACCGCCTCGGGGAACTTCTCCCGCAGCGGCTTCGGGAAGTACGCGTGCAGCAGCCCGAGCAGATACGGGTCGTCCGGCAGGCCGGTCCCGATCAGCTCCTCCGCCAGCGTGATCTTGGTGTACGCGAGCAGGACCGCCAGCTCCGGCTGGGAGAGGCCCTTGCCGCTGTTCAGCAGCTCGCGGATCTGCCGGTCGCTCGGCAGGAACTCCAGCGAGCGGTCCAGCGCGCCGTCCCGCTCCAGCCTGCGCATGAAGCGCTGGTGGGCGTGGAGCAGGCTCGGGGACTGGGCGACGGCGTTGGCCAGGGCCACGTTCTGCGCGTAGTTGTTGCGCAGCACCAGCGCGCCGACCTCGTCGGTCATCTCGGCGAGCAGCTTGTTGCGCTGCTTGACGGTCATGTCGCCGTCCGCGACCAGCCCGTTGAGCAGGATCTTGATGTTCACCTCGTGGTCGGAGGTGTCCACGCCCGCGCTGTTGTCGATGGCGTCGGTGTTGATCCTGCCGCCGCGGCGGGCGAACTCGATGCGGCCGAGCTGGGTCAGACCCAGGTTGCCGCCCTCGCCGACGACGTTGACGCGCAGCTCGTCGCCGTTGACGCGGATGGCGTCGTTGGCCTTGTCGCCGACGTCCTGGTTGGACTCCGTCGACGCCTTGACGTACGTACCGATGCCACCGTTCCACAGCAGGTCCACCGGCGCGGCGAGGATCGCCTTCATCAGCTCGGCCGGGGTCAGCTTCGCGACACCCGCCTCGATGCCGAGGGCCTTGCGGACCTGCGCGTTGATCGGGATGGACTTGGCGGTACGGGGGTGGATACCGCCGCCGGCCGACAGCAGCTCCTTGTCGTAGTCGGCCCAGGACGAGCGGGGCAGCTCGAACAGCCGGCGGCGCTCGGCGTACGAGACGGCGCTGTCCGGGTTCGGGTCGATGAAGATGTGGCGGTGGTCGAAGGCCGCGACCAGCCGGATGTGCTCGGAGAGCAGCATGCCGTTGCCGAACACGTCACCGGACATGTCCCCGACGCCGACGACCGTGAAGTCCTGGGTCTGGGTGTCGTGGCCGAGCTCGCGGAAGTGCCGCTTGACGGACTCCCAGGCGCCACGGGCCGTGATGCCCATGCCCTTGTGGTCGTAACCGGCGGAGCCGCCGGAGGCGAAGGCGTCCCCGAGCCAGAAGCCGTACGCGACGGCGACCTCGTTGGCGATGTCGGAGAACGTCGCGGTGCCCTTGTCGGCGGCGACGACGAGGTAGGTGTCGTCCTCGTCGTGGCGTACGACATCGGCCGGCGGGACGACCTCGCCCGCGACCATGTTGTCGGTGATGTCGAGCAGCGCCGAGATGAAGGTCTTGTAGCAGGCGATGCCCTCGGCGAGCCAGGCGTCACGGTCCAGGGACGGGTCCGGGAGCTGCTTGGCGACGAAGCCGCCCTTGGCACCGACTGGCACGATGACGGTGTTCTTCACCATCTGGGCCTTGACCAGGCCGAGGATCTCGGTACGGAAGTCCTCACGCCGGTCGGACCAGCGCAGGCCGCCTCGCGCGACCTTGCCGAAGCGCAGGTGCACGCCCTCGACACGGGGCGAGTACACCCAGATCTCGTACGCCGGGCGGGGCGCCGGGAGGTCCGGAATGGCCTGCGGGTCGAACTTCATCGACACGTAGCCGTGCGGCTCGCCCTCGGAGTCCTTCTGGAAGAAGTTGGTCCGCAGCGTGGCCTTGAGGACGGTGAGGAAGGAGCGCAGGATCCGGTCCTCGTCGAGGGACGCGACCTGGTCGAGCGCGCCGTCCAGCTCCTCCAGCAGCCCGTCGATCAGCTCCGTCCCGGCGCGCTGGCGCTCGGGGGCCATGCGGGCCTCGAAGAGGTTGATCAGCAGCCGCGTGGTGTGGACGTTGTTGAGGAGGGTGTCCTCCATGTAGTCCTGGCTGAAGGTCGAACCGGCCTGCCGCAGGTACTTGGCGTACGCGCGCAGTACGACGGCCTCGCGCCAGGTGAGCCCGGCGCGCAGCACGAGCGAGTTGAACCGGTCGTTCTCGGCGGCGCCCGTCCATACGGCGGAGAAGGCGTCCTGGAAGCGCTCGCGCGCGTCGTCGGCCAGGTAGTCGCCGCTGTTGCCGGTGGGCAGCGGCATGCGCAGGCCGAAGTCGTAGATCCAGGCGTTCGTACGGTCCGAGCAGCGCAGCTCGTACGGACGCTCGTCGATGACCTCGACGCCGAGCCGGTTGAGGACCGGGAGCACGGCGGACAGGGAGACCTGCTCGCCGAAGCGGTAGATCTTGAAGCGGCGCTCGCCGGGGGCGGCGCCGACCGGCTCGTAGAGGGAGAGCGCGAAGTCCTTGCCGGAGCGGGTCAGACGCTCCAGGTGGACCAGGTCGGCGACGGCGGCACGCGGCGAGTGGTCGGCGCGGTAGCCGTCGGGGAAGGCGTCGCCGTACTTGCGCAGCAGCTCGGCGGCGCGCTCCTCGCCGCATTCGGCGTTGAGCGCCTCGGCGAAGCCGTCGGCCCAGGAGCGGGCGGCCTCGACGAGCCGGGCCTCGATGCGGTCCTTGTCGGCGTCGGTGAGGTGGGTCAGCTCGGCGCCGGGCGCGACGCGCACCACGAAGTGCAGCCGGGTGAGCACCGACTCGGTGCTCATCAGGGTGAAGTCGACGCTGGTGCCGCCGAGCTCCTCCTTGAGGATGCCGGTCAGGCGCTCGCGGACGGTGGTGTTGAAGCGGTCGCGCGGCAGGTAGACGAGGGCCGAGTAGTAGCGGCCGTACTCCTCCTGGCGGAGGTACAGCCGCAGCCGGCGGCGCTCCTGGAGGTAGAGGACGCTGGTGACGATCTCGCGCAGCTCGTCGGGCGGGGTCTGGAACAGCTCGTCGCGCGGGTACGTCTCCAGGATCTGGAGCAGGTCGCGGCCGTCGTGGCTGTTCGGCGAGATTCCGGCGCCGCCGAGGACCTCGGTGACCTTACGGCGGATCACCGGGACGCGGCGCACGGACTCGGTGTACGCGGCCGAGGAGAACAGCCCGAGGAAACGCCGCTCCCCGATCACGTTCCCCGCGGAGTCGAACTTCTTCACGCCCACGTAGTCGAGGTAGCTCGGCCGGTGCACGGTGGCGCGGCTGTTCGCCTTGGTCAGGATCAGCAGCCGGTGCTCGCGGGCCTTGGCGCGGGCGTCGGCGGGCAGCCGGTTGAAGGACGGCGAGACGGGGTGGCCGTGGGCGTCGTCGCCGCTGTGGTGCGGGTCGGAGCGCAGGATGCCGAGGCCGGTGCCGGGCACGGCAGCCAGGGCGTCGCCGTCGACGAGGTTGTACTCGCGGTAGCCGAGGAAGGTGAAGTGGTCGTCGGCGAGCCAGCGCAGCAGCTCGCGGGCCTCGTCCACCTCTCCCTCGGGCAGATCGTCGGCGGTGGGCTCGGCGGGCAGCTCGTCCGCGATCCGCACCGCGGCTTCGCGCATCTTCTCCCAGTCCTCGACGGCCTCGCGGACGTCGGACAGGACACGCAGCAGGTCGGCGGTGATCTGCTTCAGGTCGGCGCGGTCGGTCTCACGGTCGGTCTCGACGTGGATCCAGGACTCGACGTGGGCGTCGTGGGGCAGCTTGCCGGTGGCGGAGCCCGCTCCCGAGCCGTTCGGCTCGTTGCTCAGCACCTCGATGAGCTTGCCGGTGAGATCACGGCGTACGACGACCTGCGGGTGGATCACCAGGTGGATGCCGCGGCCCTGGCGGGAGAGCTCGTTGGTGACCGAGTCGACCAGGAAGGGCATGTCGTCGGTGACCACCTCGACGACGGAGTGGCTGCAGGTCCAGCCGTTCTCCTCGACGGTCGGGGTGTGCACCCGGACGTTGGCCGTGCCCTGCGGGCGGTTCTCGGCCAGCCGGTAGTGCGAGACAGCGGCGCCGAACACATCGACCGGATCCTGGTCGACGAGGTCCTCGAAGGCGGTGTGCAGGTAGTAGCGCTGGAGGTACGCGAGGACAGTGTCCTTGTCGGGACGCTCCCCGCTCTCGGACCCAGTCGGAAGTTGCCCCCCGCTTGGGCTGTGCTCAGCTACCCGGGCAGCCCTCTCGAGCAGCTCGGCCTTGGCTTCGTCCAGCTTGGTCTGCATGTCCTCTGGCTCCTGTCGCGCGCCGTTGCGTGACGTAGGTGAGAAAGATGGCGCAGCGCCACGACGCGGGGTGTCCGGTCGGGGTCGACGCTATGCCTGGGTGAGAGATGACCGGGCCGTAATCGGCCAATGTCGGCAGCGGGCCCGCAAAGCGGCCGCGACGCGGTCCACGATGTCCATGGGGTCCGCAGGGAAGATCAGCTCGCACCCGGCCGCCATGGCGTTCCGGGCGCAGGCCGGGGGCTTCGCTGCCCCCGCGACATATCGCGCTGATCACGGGTCAAGGCTATCGCTCCGCCCCCCTGACCCGTCATGAGCCGTATGTGTACAAAAGAGGGGCCTGAAGTTTGACACTCTGGACAGCGACATATGGCCTCTTGGCAAACGGCCTCGGCAGAGGCAGGTTGACTCCGTACCCCAAAACACCATGTTCCGCCAGAACGACGACATATCGCCACTCCATAGATCTCCACCCCATAGATCGCCACCCACAGATCGCCACTCCGCTTTTCTCCACTCCACCGGGGAGCAGTAGCCATGACTGTGCAGATCCTGATCGTCACCGGCGACGCGGCCGAGTCCCTCGAGGTCCTGTACCCCTACCAGCGACTCCGGGAGGAGGGTTACGAGGTCCACATCGCGGCCCCCGCCCGTAAGAAGCTCCAGTTCGTGGTGCACGACTTCGAGCCCGGTTTCGACACGTACACGGAGAAGCCCGGCTACACCTGGCCCGCCGACCTGGCCTTCTCGGAGGTCGACCCGGGTGCCTACGCGGCCGTCGTCATCCCGGGCGGCCGTGCCCCCGAGTACCTCCGCAACGACCCCGAGCTCCGCAAGATCCTCAAGTCCTTCTTCGACGCGGACAAGCCCGTGGCCCAGATCTGCCACGGCCCCCTCCTGACGGCCGCGACCAACAGCCTCACCGGCCGCCGCGTCACGGCGTACCCCGCCCTCGAACTCGACATGCAGGCGGCCGGCGCCACCTTCCAGGACACCGAAGCAGTCGTCGACGGCACCCTGGTCTCCTCCCGCGCCTGGCCGGACCACTCGGCGTGGATGCGCGAGTTCCTCAAGGTCCTGCGGGCAAAGGCCCCGCTGACCTGACGCCCGCCGGGGTCCGCCCCCACCCGGCCCGTTGGACCGTTGCGGGCGGGCGGCGCCCTTCCAGCCCGTCCGGCGTTTGAGAACGGAACACCGGCCCACATGACGAGTGCGGCGCCGTTCCAGCCCGTCCGGCGCTTGAGGACGGACACACCGGCCCACATGACGAGTGCGGGGCTCTTGAGCGGCCGGACAGCTTGCCGCCGCCGTCCACCCGACCCGTGTGCCCGTCCTCGAAGCCTGCCGGGCTCGGGTGGCGCGGCGACCCGCGCCGGGCCACCCCGCACCCGCACCCGCACCCACGCCCACGCCCACGCCCACGCCCGGCAGGGCCTACGCGGCCAGCTCCTCCGCGACCGCGACCGCCTCCGCCAGGGTGTCGACCACCGGCACCCCCGCCGACGCCAGGCTCGCCCTGCTGTGCGAGCCCCCGGTGTAGAGCACCGCCTTCGCCCCCACGTGCGCCGCGGCCACCGCGTCGTCCACCGCGTCGCCGATCACCACGATCCGCTCGGCCGGGACACCCTCCAGCGCGGCGAGATGGCGCACCATGTGCTCCGTCTTCCCCGCGTGCGACGCGCCGATCCGGCCGTCGACCCGCACGAAGCGTTCCTCGATGCCGTGCCGCCGCACGATCGGTATCAGCCGGTCGTGCGGGGCCAGCGACAGCAGCGACTGCGTACTCCCCGACGCCTGCCTCGCGGCGAGCAACTCCGCCGCGCCCGCGGTGAGCCCGCACCCGTCGGCCCGCACCCAGTAGTGCTTGTGGAACACCGCGTCCATGACCGCCCACTCCTCGTCCGTGGGCAGCCGGCCCATGAGCCGCTCGTAGAACAGCGGCACGGGCACGCAGTACAGCTCCCGATACCGCTCGAGCGTGATCGAATCCAGGCCTATCTCCGCGAACGACGCGTTCGTCGCCTCGATGACCGCGTGGATGTCATCGAGCAGTGTGCCGTTCCAGTCCCAGACCAGATGCGCGCTGTGTTTCCCCATGCCAAGCAACGGTACCGGCCGGGTGCGACAACGAGCCGGTCGTCGCCTCAGCCGACGAGGCCGGGAATCTCCTGGACCCCGTACCAGAGCAGCTCATGGTCCTCGGCGCCGTCCACCACGAACTGCGCGTCGTCGTCCCCGTGGTCCGCCGCGCCCAGCGCGTCCGCCGCCGCGGCCACATCGCCCTCCGCCTCCCCGGAGTCCACGTGCACCGACGCCGCCTTTGCCAGCGGCACCGCGGACGCGATCCGCACCTCGCCGAGCGACGCGGACCCGAGCCCCTGCCCGGGGTCGGCGGTCGCGGCCCCGTCCGGTACGTCGACGGCGACGACGACCCGCCGCCGCACCGCCCCGGGGTCCCCGGCGAGCAACCGCAGTGACGCCGCCGCGGCCCTGCTGAGGGCGGCGTACTCGAGCTCCTCGATGTCGTCGGAGACGTACCACTCGCGCAGCGCCGGCGTCACCGCGTAGGCGGTCAGCGGGCCGGGGCCCAGTTCGCCCGCCTTGTGCGCCTCTGCGAGACCGGGAAGGGTCAGGGGTACGTAGACGCGCATGACTGGCCGCTTTCGTCGTCGGGTGAACACCTAAGGATACGTGGGGAGTCCCCTTTCGGGGTGCCCGTGTCCACGCCCCGCGGCGTACACACGGAGCCCTTCTCGCCCCCGTCCCGCGAGCCCTGACGGGCCTCGGGCCACCCGGATAGGTGATCTTCGAGGGCCGCCGCCGCAGGCTCCGGCGGCTCTTGCGGCCCCCTCCGCTCGCCCCGTACAAGATCCCCACCAAAAGTTACTTGTGGGTATCGGAGGGTGACAGCCATGGACAACGCAACGGCCAGGACCAGGCCCGGGGGCCGCCGCGACAGCCGCGGGCCCGCCCGCGGACCCCACCGCACCGCACCGCCCGCCGGAGGCCGCTCCCGGCTCCCCCGCTACTGGTTCGCCGAGCGCCTCCTCTCGGTGCTCAGCGGCACCCGCCCGGTCCACTGGATGCTCGGCCACACCATCGGTGACGCGTACGAACACCTCGTCCACCTCGCGCCCGGCACCCCGTTGCGTACGAACGGTCTGCGTCCCGTCGTACGCCACTGCGACCAGTACGTCCCCCGTCCCGGCGTCATCGAGGCCTTCGCCCGCATCGCCGCCGGCGACCAGGTCCGCGCCATGGCCTTCCGCCTGGAACAGGGCGCCGACCTCCGCTGGCGCTGCGCGGCCGTGGAACTGGGCGGCGAACGCATCTTGGTGGACGCATGACCGCCAAGCCCGCCTGCAGAGCCCCGCCGACGTTTCGAGGCGCACTCCAGCCGCACGGGCGCTTGAGACGCCCCCTCAGCCCCGCCGGCGTGCTTGAGGCGCCCCCTCAGCCCCGCCGGCGTGCTTGAGGCGCCCCCTCAGCCCCGCCGGCGTTCGAGGCGCACCTTCAGCCCCGCCGGCGTTTGAGGCGCGGGGTCCGGGGCAGCGCCCCGGCGGGGGTCCGGGGGCGGAGCCCCGTAAACGGGGTCTGGGGCGGAGCCCCCCACGCGGCGGAGCCGCAAATCGACACAGCCGGGAAGGGGCGGGGCGGGGGCTGTATCCGATATGCGGCTCCGCCGCGTGGGCCCGCCGCAGGCGCCCACGCCCCCACCACCCCCACACACGCCCGTGGGGCCGGCGCACCTCCCGGTGCCCGGCCCCACGGTCATCAGCTCACGCGCCACGCAGCGGCCACGCGGCCCGCCGCGGCTACTTCTTGCGCCGCCGCCCACCCGTACTCTTCTGCGCCTTGCGCCGCTCCGCCCGCGTCATCCCGTCCGCCCCGGACGCCCGCGACTCCCCGTCGTCACTGACGAAGTCGCCCTCGACGATCCCGCCGTCGCCGTCCACCTTGGGTGCCGAGAAGTGCAGCCGGTCCGGCCGCTGCGGCGCGTCCAGCCCCTTCGCGCGGATCTCCGGGCGCGCGGCACCCGCCGGCACCGCGTCCTCCTTCTGCAGCGAGGTCTTCTCGGCCGCGTCCTGGACAGGGATCTCCTCGACCTGCTGCTCGACCTGGACCTCCAGGTTGAACAGGTAGCCGACGGACTCCTCCTTGATGCCCTCCATCATCGCGGTGAACATGTCGAAGCCCTCGCGCTGGTACTCCACGAGCGGGTCCTTCTGGGCCATCGCCCGCAGGCCGATGCCCTCCTGGAGGTAGTCCATCTCGTAGAGGTGCTCGCGCCACTTGCGGTCCAGCACGGACAGCACCACGCGCCGCTCAAGCTCACGCATGATGTCCGAGCCGAGCTGCTTCTCACGCTCGTCGTACTGCTGGTGGATGTCGTCCTTGATGGACTCGGCGATGAACTCGGCCGTGATCCCGGCGCGGTCGCCCGCCGCCTCCTCCAGCTCATCGATGGTGGCCTTGACCGGGTAGAGCTGCTTGAACGCGCCCCACAGCCGCTCGAGGTCCCACTCCTCCGCGAAGCCCTCGACGGTCTCCGCCTGGATGTACGCGTCGATCGTGTCGTCCATGAAGTGGCGCACCTGCTCGTGCAGGTCCTCGCCCTCCAGGACCCGGCGCCGCTCGCCGTAGATGACCTCGCGCTGGCGGTTGAGCACCTCGTCGTACTTCAGGACGTTCTTACGCGTCTCGAAGTTCTGCTGCTCGACCTGCGACTGGGCGGAGGCGATGGCCCGCGTGACCATCTTGTTCTCGATCGGGACGTCGTCCGGGACGTTCGCCATGGCCATGACCCGCTCGACCATCTGCGCCTTGAACAGCCTCATCAGGTCGTCGCCGAGCGACAGGTAGAAGCGGGACTCGCCCGGGTCGCCCTGACGGCCGGAACGACCGCGCAGCTGGTTGTCGATACGCCGCGACTCGTGGCGCTCGGTGCCCAGCACGTACAGCCCGCCGAGGTCCTTGACCTCCTCGAACTCGGCCTTCACGGCCGCCTCGGCGCGCTCCAGCGCCTCCGGCAGCGCGGCCGCCCACTCCTCGACGTGCTCGACCGGGTCCAGGCCCCGCTGGCGCAGCTCCGCCTCGGCGAGGTCGTCGGGGTTGCCGCCGAGCTTGATGTCGGTACCGCGGCCCGCCATGTTCGTCGCGACCGTGACGGCGCCCTTGCGGCCCGCCTGGGCAACGATGACGGCCTCACGGTCGTGCTGCTTGGCGTTGAGGACCTCGTGCTGGATGCCGCGCTTGTTCAGCTGCTGCGACAGGTACTCGGACTTCTCGACCGACGTCGTACCGACGAGGATCGGCTGGCCCTTCTCGTGCTTCTCCGCGATGTCGTCGACGACCGCCGCGAACTTGGCGACCTCGGTGCGGTAGATCAGGTCCGACTGGTCCTTGCGGACCATCGGCCGGTTCGTGGGGATCGGGACGACGCCCAGCTTGTAGATCTGGTGGAACTCGGCGGCCTCCGTCATGGCCGTACCGGTCATTCCGGAGAGCTTGCCGTAGAGGCGGAAGAAGTTCTGCAGGGTGATCGTGGCGAGTGTCTGGTTCTCGTCCTTGATGTCCACCCCTTCCTTCGCCTCGATCGCCTGGTGCATGCCCTCGTTGTAGCGGCGGCCGGCGAGGATACGGCCGGTGTGCTCGTCGACGATCATGACTTCGCCGTCGATGACGACGTAGTCCTTGTCCTTCTTGAACAGTTCCTTGGCCTTGATGGCGTTGTTCAGGTAACCCACGAGCGGGGTGTTCACCGACTCGTAGAGGTTGTCGATGCCCAGCCAGTCCTCGACCTTCGCGACACCCGCCTCGTGGATGGCGACGGTCCGCTTCTTCTCGTCGACCTCGTAGTCGCCGGTCTCCTCGATGCCCTTGAGCGTGTTGCCCGCCTCACCCTTGGTGAGGCGTGTGACCAGCTTGGCGAAGTCGCCGTACCACTTGGTGGCCTGGTCGGCCGGGCCGGAGATGATCAGCGGCGTACGGGCCTCGTCGACGAGGATCGAGTCGACCTCGTCGACCACGGCGAAGTTGTGGCCGCGCTGAACCAGCTCGTCCTTCGACCACGCCATGTTGTCGCGCAGGTAGTCGAAGCCGAACTCGTTGTTCGTGCCGTAGGTGATGTCGCAGCCGTACTGCTCGCGGCGCTGCGCCGGGGTCATGTTGGCCAGAATGCAGCCGACGGTCAGGCCCAGGAACTTGTGGACCCGGCCCATGAGCTCGGAGTCGCGCTCCGCGAGGTAGTCGTTGACCGTGATCAGGTGGACGCCCTTGCCGGACAGCGCGTTCAGATACGTAGGCAGGGTGCCGACGAGGGTCTTGCCCTCACCGGTCTTCATCTCGGCGACATAGCCGAGGTGCAGCGCGGCGCCGCCCATCAGCTGGACGTCGTAGTGGCGCTGGCCGAGTACCCGCTTGGCGGCTTCGCGGACGGTCGCGAAGGCCTCGGGCAGCAGGTCGTCGAGGCTCTCACCGTCGGCGTAGCGCTGCTTGTACTCATCGGTGAGCGCCCGCAACTCGGCGTCGGAGAGGTTGACGAAGTCCTCTTCGAGGGAGTTGACCTGGTCCGCGATGCGGTGCAGTTTGCGCAGGATCTTGCCTTCGCCTGCACGCATGAGCTTGTTGAAGACGGACACTGAGGCTGGTCTCCTTGCCGGTCGGGCCTGGCACTGGGTCGTGTGATGGACACTGGCGCGGGCACGGCAGGTGGACCCCACCGCAACGGCCATCGTAAGCGAGGACCCCGTCACGCCGGGAGGTCCGCCGGTATACACCGCCGATGCCGCGGCCCACTGTCGCCCTCAAGGGACAACGCACGGCACGCACGGAAGGTGCCGCTGATCCCGAAAAGTGTTCGCCGACGCACCGTGACCGGACGAGAATCCCGTCATGGAGCCCATCACCCTCACCACCGAGCGGCTGCGACTGCGGACGTTCGCTCGTACGGACGCCAAGGCCGTGTTCGCCGCGTGTCAGGACCCCGACATCCAGCGATGGACCCTCGTGCCCTCCCCGTACCTGCGCTCGCACGCGGAGGGCTTCGTCGGGCATCTGGTCCCGAACGGCTGGTTCAACGGGACGGTGTTCACGTTCGCGGTCTGCCTGCCCGACAGCGGTGAGCTCGTCGCGTCGACGGCCGTCACCCGGCGTGGCGAGATGGGCACCTGGGAAGTCGGGTTCTGGACGGCGAAGGAGTACCGCGGTCGCGGCTATATGACCGAGGCGGTGCGCCGCCTGGCCCGCTGGACCTTCGAGGAGCTGGGCGCCGTACGGCTGGAGTGGCGGGCCGAAGTGGGCAACGAGGGATCCCGCGCGGTCGCCGAGAAGGCGGGCTTCGCGATGGAGGGCACGCTGCGCGGTGCGCTCCTGCGCGGCGCCGGCGCCCGCGACGCGTGGATCGGCTCACTGCTGCCCACGGACCTGGGCCTGCCGGGGACGTACCCGTACCTTCCGGCCGACAGGGCCTGACTGTCAGTGGCGCCGTCTATCGTGCGGGACATGACGACTGCGCCGCCCGCCGCTGCCGAACTGTCCGCCGATGAGGCCCGCCGCATAGCCCTGCGCGCCCAGGGACTCCTCGGCGCCCCGGACCGCCGCGGCGGCGTGCGCGGGGTGCTGCGCCACCTCGGCGCCGTCCAGCTGGACACGATCTCGGTGCTGGCGCGCTCGCACGAGCTGATTCCGTACGCCCGGCTGGGCGCGGTCGGCCGCAAGACCGTCGAGGACGCGTACTGGACCACCGCGTCCGACGGCGCGCCCGCGGCACGACCCAGCGCGTTCGAGTACTGGTCGCACGCCGCCTGCATCCTCCCCGTCGAGGAGTGGCCGCACTTCGCCTTCCGCCGTCGCGCCTACCGCTCCCGCCCGCAGTGGTACCACGACCTCCCGGACGGCGCGTACCACGCGGTGATCAAGCAGCTGCGGGCGGAGGGGCCGCTGACCGCCACCGAGTTGGGCGGCGCGAAGAACGGCGGCGAGTGGTGGGACTGGTCCGAGGCGAAGGTCGCCGTCGAGCGGGCACTGATGTACGGCGAGGTGGTGTGCACCGACCGGCGGGGCTGGAAGCGGGTCTACGACCTGGCCGAGCGCGCGATCCCCGACCCGTTCCTGCACAACGAGCTGGACGACCGGGAGTGCGTGCGCAGGCTGGTGCGGCTGGCCGGACAGGCCCTGGGGGTGGGCACGCGCGCGGACATCGCGGACTACCACCGGCTCAAGGGCGAGCAGTTCGACGCGGTGGTCGCCGACTCCGGACTGGTGCCCGTGGCGGTAGAGGGCTGGTCCAAGCCGGCCTGGGCGGATCCGGAGGCCCTGGCGAGCGAGCCGCGCGGTCGGCACCGTACGACGCTTCTGTCGCCGTTCGACTCGCTGATCTGGGAGCGGGCGCGCACCGAGCGGATATTCGGGTTCACCCACCGCCTGGAGGCGTACGTCCCCAAGCCGAAGCGGGTGCACGGCTACTTCGCGATGCCGTTGCTGTCGGGCGGCCGGCTGCTGGGTCGCGTCGACCCGGCTCGCGAGGGCACGACGCTGGTGGCCAGGCAGGTCTCCCTGGACTCCCCGAAGGCGGTGCGCCCCATGGCCCAGGCCCTGCTGGAGGCGGCCGAGTGGGTGGGCTGCGACTCGGTGCGCGTGGAACGGGTCGACGCTCCGGAGCTGGCGGCGCCGCTGACGGCGGCTGTCAGCTGACACGTCCGACCGGGTGACAGGTCCGACCCGGTGACGGGTCGAACCGGCCGACAGATCCGACCATCCGGCCGGCACGCCGGATCGCCGGGAACGGCCCACTACCGGATCTCGAGGATCTTCTCCCTCATCGCGTACACCACGGCCTCCATCCTGGAGTGGAGCTGGAGCTTCTCCAGGATGTTGCGCACGTGGTTCTTCACCGTGTTCTCGGAGATGAACAGCTCCTTGGCGATGTCTCGGTTGTTCATCCCCGTCGCCACGAGCTTGAGGACCTCCAGCTCCCGGTCGGTCAGCCGGGGAGCCGGCACCAGTCGCCGCTCGTCGGTGCGCTGGATCATCGACTTGAATTCGGTGAGCAGCTTCGACGCCATCGACGGGCTGATCTGCGACTGGCCGTCGGCCACGGCCCGGATCGCGGTGGCCACCTCGTCCGTGGAGATCTCCTTGAGGAGATAGCCGGTGGCTCCCGCCTTGATCGCGTCATAGAGGTCCGCCTCCTCGTCGCTGATCGTCAGCATGATGATCTTCGCGCTGGGAGCCACCTCCTTGATCGAGGTGCAGGCCTCGATCCCGCCCCGCTTCGGCATGCGTACGTCCATGAGCACGATGTCCGGCAGCAGGTCCGCCGCCTTGTCGACCGCCTCCGCCCCGTCCCCGGCCTCGCCGACGACCTGAATGTCCTCCTCCTGGGCGAGGACGATCTCCAGTCCACGGCGGAAAAGCGCATGGTCGTCCACCACAAGCACCCGGATCGGCTCCATGCGCGACACATCCGCCCGCGCGCCGTCCGTACTGCCCGCGCTTCCAGCGTCGGCCGTGTCCTGCACCGGCCCGAAGCTGTCCGCCATCGTTCCTCCCCCTGAAGGCCATGGCCCGAGTTCATCTGCGGTCTGCCAACCGCAGTCCACAGCGCACCGGTTGGCTCGGATCGCCATGATTTCATGCCCGCACGGCGACGCGGTGATCCCGTGGTGGCACGGAGGTGCCCCTGGAGCGCCGTGCGCGCCCCCAGGGGCACCTCCGGAGGACGGGATCAGCCGCCGAGCGCACCACCGGCGCCGCCCGACTCGCTCGCGGCGAGCGGGTCGGTCGTCAGGTGGATGACGCCGTAGTCGTAGGCGTGCCGCCGGTAGACGACACTGGGCTCCTTGGTTTCGGAGTCGACGAACAGATAGAAGTCGTGCCCGACCAGCTCCATTTCGTAGAGGGCCTGGTCGAGCGTCATCGGGGCGGCGACGTGGTTCTTCTCGCGGACCACCAGCGGCCCTTCGCCCTGCACTTCGAGCGAGCCGATCCTGGTGGTGGGAATGGATTCCGAGGCTTCCTCGGAGATGGGCTCACCGCTGTGGTTCAACTGGGCGACGCCAGGAACGACATCGGCGACCTCCGCTGCCGACAGCCGACCGTTGCCCCGGCGGGTGTGGCGCTTGTCGTGCTGCTTGCGCAGCCGAGCTTCCAGCTTCGCCGTGGCGAGGTCGAGTGCTGCGTACGGGTCGCCGGCCGCCGCTTCCGCCCGGATCACCGGGCCCCGTGAAGTAAGAGTGATCTCCACGCGGTCGGAACGGTCGGCCTGCCGCGGGTTGTGCTCCTTGGACACCTCGACGTCGAGGCTGATCACCTTGCCGTCGAGCTTCTGGATCTTGTCCAGCTTCAGCTTCTCGGCCACGTGCTTGCGGAACCGCTCGGGCACCTCGGTCTTGCGGCCCTTGACGACGATGTCCACGCAGAACTCCGTTCCCGGATCGCTCCGCACGCGTCGCGGAGCATCTCCCTCTTGCACCAGGCCCCGGTGTTCACCGGAGCCTCGGACTTGGCGACTTTCACCTCCTCCTCCCCCATGGGCAAGATCTCCACCCACCCAACTTCAAGGTTCTGGGTTGCTTCGTGAATACCTGGCCGTAACCCGCCCATGCATTCGACGAGGGACAGCGTTCACCATTCCTCACAACCGAACATAGCTCGCTCGGACGGGTGTCGGCACCCGCTACCAGCGCGTACATCCGTTCAGGTGACATCCCCTCCTTACTTCCTGCAACGATCCGACTTCATCGTCAGTTCCGGATTACTCCGAACGAGAGCGGTGGCGCGGCGACCACGGCAGCGGCCGTGCGGACCGGACCGACGCCATGCGCGGGGGCCGCGGCACGCAGTGCCCGCGCGGCCTCCACCAGAGAGGCCCCCGTCGTCATCAGATCGTCCACCAGCACCGCTCTGCGCCCCTCCAGAAGCCGCTCGGCCCCTGCCCCCACCTCCAGTGCCCCCGACAGGTTCGCCAGCCTCCGGCGGGCCGTCAGGCCCGACTGGTCGGCCACCTCTCGGCGCTGCCGCAGCACCGGCAGAGCCGTGGCGGGGGTCCCCGTGCGCCGCAGTGCCCCCGCCGCTGCCATGGCGACCCGGCGGGTCGCGTCGTGCCCACGGGCCCGCACCGCCCGCCGCGCGGACGGCACGGGAATCAGCAGCACCGGCTCGGGCCCACCCAGTGCCTCGGGCATCACCGCCCGGACGGCCCTCGCCAGCGCTCCGCCCAGCGGTCCCGCCAGCTCCAGCGCACCGCGCTCCTTGTGCGCCAGCAGCAACGCCCGCACCGCGTCCTCGTAGCAGGCGGCGGCGAACACCACGGGCAGCCCTGCGGGCTCGGGCCGCGGTCGCACCCGGCTCGGACCGGGGCCCGCCAGCTGCCGCGCGCACTCCTCGCACAGCGCCGTGCGAGGCAGTCCGCAGCCACCGCAGGCGACCGGCAGCACCAGCCCGGCGATCTCGCGCCACCACCCCCGCATGACCACTACTGTGCCGGTCCGCGCGGGCCCCGGCCACTCCTGTGGAAAACTCCGGCGGCCCGCCCCGGAGCCCTACCCCGGGTAGACCGGTGACGAGCCCTTCTCGGTCATCGTCTGCCAGTTCGCGGAGGGCGCGAGCCGGACCAGCCCGTCCTCGGAGACCGCCACCAGCGGCTGCTCCTCGTCCTCGCTCGCGGCGACCGCGGCCACCATGTTCAGACCCGGCAGGCCACCGGCCGGCGTGAGAGAGCCGTCGGTCTGGATGTAGCGCACCTGCTGTACTCCGCCGGACTCCTTGCCGACCACAACGAGGCGGCTCGGTCCCGCCCAGGACACGGCCGTCACCGTCTCCAGCCGGGGCGCTGCGGACTGCAGGTCCACCACCGACACCGTGGTCTTCCCCACCGCGTCCACATGCCGCTCGATCCGGCCGATCTTCAGCGTGCTGTTCCGGCCCTTGTCCGAGAGCAGCAGAGCGATGCGTACGCCGTCGGCGGAGACTCTCAACGACTCGATCCGGGCTCCGTCGAGCCCGTCGACCTTGACGTTCTCGGCCACGCCCTCGCCACCCGGCAGCCGCAGCAGCCGCGGGTTGCGCGGGTCACGGTCGGCCACCCAGAGGTCGTGCCGGTCCCAGCTGGGCGCCGACAGCCGGTCCTCGGGCAGCTTCGCCTCACTCACCACGAGCGGCTCGGGCAGCGCCTCGTCGGAGATGATCGACGCGGTGCGCAGCGTCTTGTTGTCGTGCGAGACCGCCGCCGCGCGCTCGGCGTCCCGCGCCACGGCGATGCTGCCCAGGTGCAGCGCACCGTTGCCGAACGGTCCGCGTACGGCGGTCTTCTCCACGGTTTTGGCCACCGCGCCCACCACGGCCATCCGGCCGCCGGCGTCGATGAAGTACACGTTGTCCGGACTGGCCTGCGCCCCTACCGGCTCCATGCCCTCCGCCTGGTCAGCGCCGAGCGCACACAGCTGTGAACCGTCGGCGCGCTGCAGCTCCACCTGCTCGACACGGGGCGCCGTCAGATCGCGCAGAGTGATCAGCAGCTGCGCCGCCATCTTCTTGCAGACTGTCTGCCCCACATTGGACGCCTTGTCGTTGAGCGGGATCTTCAGCACGTTCTGGTCGTCGGGCGTCAGGGAGGTGACGCCGTCCTTCAGTGCCGTACCCGTGGGGAAAGGCGAGTCGACGACCGGCTTGAGCCAGTGCGTCGGCCCCTCGAACAGAGCTGACACGGTCTGCGCGACCGGGTCCATCCGGGTGACCGGGTCCTGTCGCCGCCGGATGTACACGGGGTCCGCGACCACCGACTGCTGCCCGGAGGCGAAGTAGTACTTGTTGACCGAGCGGTAGTTGTTCACGAAGTCGCTCTCCCCGAGCACGAGGCCCTGGGGAGCGGCGTCGATGCGCCACTCCTTGCCCTTGCCGTCGGGTCCGCTCTGCCGCACGAGACGCAGCATCCCGCTGTACTGGCTGGGCGCGACGGCCTTGTACGCATGCCGGTCGACCGTCGCGATCAGCTCACCCGACAGCGGGTAGTTCCGGGTGTCGTGCTGCCCCGCGACGGCCGAGGAACCGGGATCGGGGGCCTCCGACAGGACCGTGGTGAACCGCTCCGGCCTCCACTGCTCGGCCGCCCGCTGCGTCAGATACTTGCGCGCCGTCGCGAAACTCGGGTCATCGCTGGTCATGGCCTCCAGGAACCCGTCGACGATCTCGTCGGGAGCGGCGCCGTCACGCGGTGGCATCGCGTAGACCCGCACCTGCGAGTCCGGGCCCTTGGTCGCCTTCACCTGCTCCACGTCCCCGCTGTCGGGCATCGACGCACACCCGGTCAGCAGCACGCCGACGCACGTGGGCAGCGCCCACCTCCGCACCGCGCGTCCACGGCCGTACCGACGACGCTCAGCGCCCACGAGTCGTGTCCTCCCGCTCAAGAGATCTCTTCCGCCGTCCCGCCGACATCGGGCCGCTCCCCGACCGGGCGCGCCACCACTCGGGCACCGCTGCCGGGCAGGGCCGCGGGATTGACCGCCGCCGACCGGTGGGCGTGCGGCGGCATGCCCGGCCGTGCGGGCAGGGGTGAACGGTCGGCGCCGGGCTGCGCCGGTACGGTCGTCAGCCGCAGCGCGCTGTCGTGCGCCTCATCGGTCAGGGCATGCTCACGGGCCCGTCGGGAGTCCTCGGGCTCCAGCGGTATCGGTGAGCCGCGCAGCGGCTCGTCGGCGGTGCGCGGCAGCGTCAGCCGGAACTGCGAGCCGCCGCCCGGCTCGCCCCAGGCCTGGAGCCAGCCGCCGTGCAGCCGCGCGTCCTCGACGGCGATCGACAGGCCGAGCCCGGTGCCGCCGGTCGTACGCGCCCTCGCCGGGTCGGCCCGCCAGAAGCGGTTGAACACCCGGGTCGCCTCTCCGGGCTTGAGCCCCACCCCGTAGTCCCGCACAGCCACCGCGACCGCTCCGCCGGCCGCCGCCATGCGCACCACGACGTCGCGCCCCTCGCCGTGCTCGACGGCGTTGACGACCAGATTGCGCAGCACCCGCTCGATACGCCGGGCGTCGGCCTCGGCGACCACGGGCTGCTCGTCGCCGACCACCCGGATCCTGGTGCCCTTCCGCTCGGCCAGCGGCTCGGCCCCGCCGATCACCCGGCGCACGACCTCCCGCAGATCTATCGGCTCGGCCTCCAGCGCCGCCGCACCCGCGTCGAACCGACTGATCTCCAGCAGATCGGAGAGCAGCGACTCGAACCGGTCCAGCTGGTCCCCGAGCAGCTCCGCGGAGCGCGCCGTGACCGGATCGAAGTCCTGCCGCGCCTCGTGGATGACGTCCGCCGCCATCCGTACGGTCGTCAGCGGCGTGCGCAGCTCGTGCGACACGTCCGAGACGAACCGACGCTGCATCCTGGAGAGCTCCTCCAGCTGCTGGATCTTGTGCTGGAGGTTCTGCGCCATCTTGTTGAAGGCCTCGCCCAGCCTGGCGATGTCGTCCTCACCGGTGACCTTCATCCGCTCCTGGAGCCGCCCTGCGGACAGCCGCTCGGCGATCCCCGCGGCCATCCGCACGGGCGTGACGACCTGCCGTACCACCAGCCACGCGATCGCCCCGAGCAGAACGACCACGAACAGCCCTGCCGTCGCCAATGTCCCCTTGACCAGGGCCAGCGACTCCTCCTCGTGCGTGAGCGGGAAGAGGTAGTACAGCTCGTAGGCGTTGCCCTCGATGTCGTTGAGACGCTTGCCGACCACCAGGCCGGCCTCCGCCTCCTTGGGAACCGAGTACGTGATCTTGACGTACGTCTGGAACGTGCCCGTCCCCTGGGCGACCGCCGCCCGCAGCGCCTCAGGGAGGCTCGCGACGTCGACATCGCCGGACGCGCGCGGGAAGCGGTTCTTCCCGGGTACGGAGTCGGGGCTGAGCGCCACCACGTGGAACGCCCCCTGGCCGCCACTGGCCAGCTGCTTCACCAGCTCGGACCGCCAGTTGACGGAGCTCCCGCCGGTCCTGCCGTCCCTCGCCCCACGATCCTGCCCGCCGATGGCGACGGGCCCGCTCGCCTTGTCCTGCGCCGCGGCGAAACCACCGGCGGCCTGGCTCAGCGCCGCCTGTTCCTTCGCGTCGAGCAGACCATTGCGGACCTGGCCGATGACGACGATTCCGAGCAGCAGCACCACACCGAGTGACATGAGCAAGGTGCCCGCGACCACCCGCAGCTGGATGTTCCTCCGCCACAGCCGCACTGCGGACAGCAGCGGACGGCGGACCCAGCGCACGGCCATTCGGAGCACCGGTCCGCCCGGTGCCCCGTCCTGGATCAGAGACCCTCCCTGAAACAGCCGGCCGAGTCGCGAGCGCCCACGCCCAGGTCCGGCAGCCCGCCCCGTACGGACTCCCGGCCCCCCGGGCTTCGGAGCAGTGCTGCCCACAGCCATGTCAGCTCGGTCCGGCCTTGTAACCGACACCACGGACAGTCACCACGATCTCCGGCCGCTCCGGGTCCTTCTCGACCTTGGAGCGCAGCCGCTGCACATGGACGTTCACCAGCCGGGTGTCAGCGGCGTGGCGATAGCCCCACACCTGCTCCAGCAGCACCTCGCGGGTGAACACCTGCCACGGCTTACGGGCCAGCGCGACCAGCAGATCGAACTCGAGCGGGGTCAGCGCGATCGACTGCCCGTCCCGCTTCACGGAGTGGCCGGCCACGTCGATGACCAGATCGCCGATCGCGAGCTGCTCCGGAGCCGGTTCCTCCGACCTGCGCAGCCGCGCCCGGATCCGGGCCACCAGCTCCTTCGGCTTGAACGGCTTCACGATGTAGTCATCGGCGCCGGACTCCAGCCCGACCACCACATCGACGGTGTCGCTCTTGGCCGTGAGCATGACGATCGGCACACCCGACTCGGCCCTGATGAGCCGGCACACCTCGATGCCGTCCCGTCCGGGCAGCATGAGATCCAGCAATACCAGGTCCGGCTTGGCCTCCCGGAATGCAGCAAGTGCCTTGTCGCCGTCCGCTACGAACGACGGCTCGAACCCTTCACCACGCAGCACAATCCCGAGCATCTCGGCCAGTGCGGTGTCGTCGTCGACGACAAGGACGCGTCCCTTCATATTCGACATCATCCCATTAGCTAATCGTTACCTGGCGTGACCTGGCACACAGCTCGGCGATCCCGTCCCCGGTGACCGGGGAAATCGCCCCTTCCTCCGTGACGATGGCGGTCACAAGTTCGGGGGGCGTCACATCGAACGCGGGGTTGTACGCGCGGGTCCCCAGTGGCGCCACCGACATCCCACCACGTACCTCCGTCACCTCCAGCCCCGGCCTCTGTTCGACCACGATCGACGCCCCGTTCGCGGTCTGCGGATCGACCGTGGTGGTGGGCGCCACCACAATGAACGGCACATGGTGGTACTTGGCAAGCACCGCCAGCGGGTAGCTCCCCACCTTGTTCGCCACCGAGCCGTCCGCCGCGATCCGGTCGGCCCCGATCACGACGGCGTCGACCTCACCCGCCGCGAAGAGTGAGCCCGCCGCGTTGTCCGTGAGCAGGGTGTAGGCCATCCCGCTGCCCGCCGCCTCGTACGCGGTCAGCCGCGCCCCCTGCAGCAGCGGCCGCGTCTCATCCACCCACAGCTTGCGCAGCCTCCCCGCCCGGTGAGCGGCAAGCGCCACCGCGAACGCCGTGCCCTCCCCTCCCGAGACCAGTCGTCCCGTGTTGCAGTGCGTGAGAAGCCGGTGGCTGCCACCCGGCAGCAGCTCATCGAGCAGCGCGAGCCCGTGCCCCGCCATCCGGGTGCTGGCCTCGGCGTCCTCACGGTGCAGCTCCCGCGCCGCGGTGAGCGCCGCCGCGGCCGCCTCCTGCTCACTGGCGCCCTTGCCGAGCGCCTCCCGGTACGCGGCGGCCGCACGCCGCACCCCGTACCCAAGATTGACCGCGGTGGGGCGCGCGCCTTCCAGCAGGGACGCCGCCTCTGCGACGTCGTACCCGCGTGCGGCGGCCAGTGCCACGCCGTATGCACCGGCGATGCCCAGCAGCGGAGCCCCGCGCACGGCGAGCGTCTGGATCGCGCGGACCAGCGCCGGCACATCCGTGCAGACGAGCTCCACCTCCTCGGAAGGCAGCCGGGTCTGATCGAGAAGGGCCAGTACGGGCCCTTCCGGCGGTTCGTCCCAGCGCAGCGAGGGCAGCGCCGCAGGCACGTCGCCGTCGGGTGTCTGTACGTACTGATCAGCCATCCGCCCAGTCTGCCCGCTAGGGCACCGACAATGAAGGTGCGAAGGAGATGGAGGGCCCGGCCCACCGGCGAGCGCCGCGTGGCACGATGGCTGCCAGCCTTCCCCCGTGCCATGCGGGAGGGCACCGTGACCGCGTCGGCTCCTCGAGCCGGCCCCGCGACGAACCCACGAGGTGGATCACCGTGAACGACACTCCGGGCTGGGCTTCGCCCGGATCCGCGCCCTCCGACGACCAGGGCTCCGGAGTGCCCCGGCCCGCCGACGCGGCCGGTCCCGGCCCGAAGTGGTCCAAGGAGCAACCGCCCGCCGGTCAGTGGGCGTCGCCGACCGCACCGGGCGGCGGCTCCGTGCCGCCGCCGGTGCAGCCGGGCTGGACCGGCGGGCCGCAGCACGGCGGCTGGGGACAGCCGCCGGCGGCCAAGCCCGGAGTCATCCCGCTCCGTCCGCTGGGCGTCGGCGAGATCCTGGACGGCGCGGTGTCGACGCTGCGTGCCCACTGGCGCACGGTCCTGGGCGTAACGGTCACGGTCTCCGTCATTACCCAGATCGCAGAGATCCTGGCCCAGCGCTATCTGGTACCCAAGCCCCCGGCGATCAACCCGGACGCCAGCACCGAGGAAGCCCTCGCCCAGACCGGCGAAGCCATGCGATCGAGCCTGGTCGGTCTTTCGCCGTCCCTGGTCATCACGCTGATCGGCACCCTGTTCACCACCGCTCTGCTCACCGTCGTGATCAGCCGCTCGGTGGTGGGCCGCCCCGTCACCCTTTCCGAGGCCTGGCGCGAATCCCGACCCCGGCTGCCCCATCTGCTGGGGCTGATGCTGCTGCTGTTGCTGCTGAGCGTGGGCGTGATGGCCCTGGGCATCCTCCCCGGTGTCCTCCTGGGCTCCGTCGCCGGTGTCGGCCTCGCCGTTCTCGGCGGACTCGCCGGCTGTGTCGTCGCGATCTGGCTCTGGGTCCGGTTCGCCCTCGCCTCTCCGGCGCTGATGCTGGAGCGTCAGGGTGTCCTGCAGTCGATGCGGCGCTCCGCCAAGCTGGTCAACGGCGCCTGGTGGCGGACGTTCGGCATCCTGGCGCTGACGGTCCTGCTCGCCTTCGTGGTGGCCATGGTCATCGCCGTCCCCTTCAGCCTGATCGCCTACGCGGTCGACGGGGAAAGCTTCAGCGGACTGCTCTCCGGCCGCACTCCCGACTTCGGCTGGCCGTTCCTGATCATCACGGGCATCGGCGCGGTGATCGCCTCGTCCATCACCTACCCGATCTCCGCAGGCGTGACGGTCCTCCTCTACATCGACCAGCGCATCCGCCGTGAGGCCCTCGACCTCGAACTGGCCCGCGCCGCCGGCATCTCCGGCTACGGTCCTCCGGCAGCGGGCGACGACACCTCCAGGAGCTGATGCGGTGTCCATCACGGGGGGACCGACCGCGGCTTGGCTGCTCATCCGCGCAAGCGACGACGTACCGGTGGACACCCCGCGCGTACCCGCGCGGGAAGCCGCGGAGCGTGAGCTGTCCAGGCCGATGTACCACGAGAACGACCCGAACCTGCTCGAGCGCGGACTGGACCGTTTCTGGGAGTGGGTCAGCGACCTCTTCGCCTCCGCATCCGGCACCGGCCTGGGTGGACCTGCCGGTCTCGCCGTGATCGCCGTGATCGTCGTCGCCCTGGCGGCCGCCCTGTGGTGGCGCCTGGGCACCCCGCGTCGCACCCCCACCACCGGGGACTCCCTCTTCGACGACGCCCCCCACAGTGCTGCCCAACATCGCAGCGCGGCCGACACGCACGCCGCCGCGGGCCGCTGGAACCAGGCAGTCCAGGAGCGGATGCGCGCCATCGTCCGCGCCTTGGAGGAACGGGCCCTGCTGGATCCGCGCCCCGGCCGCACCGCCGACGAAGCAGCCGCGGACGCCGGCCGCCCCCTCCCCGACCACGCCGCCGCACTCCGGACGGCTGCACGCGACTTCGACGACGTCACATACGGCGGCCGCACCGCCGACCAGCACACATACGCGCGCCTGAGAGACCTCGACAACGAGCTGGAGCGCGCCAAACCCCGCCTCAGCGCCGCGGCCCAGGGAGCAGCCGAATGACCGGGGCCCCGAGCAGTACCTCCACGTCCCTCACCCCCCAACAGATCTGGACCCGCACCCGTGGGGTGCTGCTCGTCCTCATCATCCTCGTCGCCTCCGGGATCGCCATGGCGGCCGTACGCTCCGGGGACCAGCACGGGCGTCTGGATCCGCGCTCCGCCGACCGATACGGCAGCCGCGCCGTCGCTGAACTCCTCAAATCCCAAGGCGTCACCACGCGCGTCGTCACCACCCTCGACGAGGCGGCCGCCGCCACGGGCCCCGATACCACCCTGCTCGTCGTGACCCCCGACCTGCTGACCGACCACCAGCAGGAGACGCTCCGCACGGCCGTGGTCCCATCCGGCGGTCGAACGGTCCTGCTCGCCCCCGGCATGCCCTCCCTCGACATCCTCGCCCCTGGCGTACGGGCGGATTCGCCGGTGCCCGTCTCCACGCTCGACCCGCAGTGCTTTTTCGCACCCGCCCAGCGTGCTGGGCGAGCCGAGATCGGCGGTGAGCGCTACGTCATCGACCAGCTCCCCGACGCGGAAGCCTGCTACCTCGACGGCGGCCTGCCCACCCTGCTCAGGATCAAGGAGCGCTCCGACGGCGACGTCATCCTGCTCGGCTCGCCCGATTTCCTCCACAACGAGCGTCTCAGCAAGGAAGGCAACGCCTCCCTCGCCCTCCAGCTCCTCGGCTCCAAGCCTCATCTCGTGTGGTACCTCCCTTCACTCAGTGATCCCTCAGCCGTCGCTGACGGCACCAATGACCGCAGCGACGACAGCAGTCGAGAAGAGGACGAGGGCGACGAAGGCAGCTTCGCCGACCTGATCCCGTCGGGATGGCTATGGGGCACCCTCCAACTCGCAGTCGCGGCGGTGCTCGCTGCCCTCTGGCGAGCCCGCCGGCTCGGCCCGCTGGTGACCGAACGTCTCCCCGTCGCGATCCGCGCCTCCGAGTCGACAGAAGGCAGGGCCCGCCTCTACCGCAGGACCGACGCCCGCGACCGCGCCGCCTCAACTCTCCGCTCGGCCACCCGTATCCGACTCGCCCCTCTGCTCGGCGTCGCCCCCAAGGACGCCCACTCCCCCGATTCCCTGCTCCCAGCTGTCTCCGCCCATCTCACCGACGGCGAACGGGATCTCAGGACCCTCCTCTTCGGCCCGGCACCCGCCGACGACGCCGCTCTTATCCGCCTGGCTGACCAACTCGACGCCCTCGAAAGAGAGGTACGCACTTCATGAGCGCCCCGACCCCCGAGACCGCAGAGAACTCGGACAGCGCACGCGCCTCCCTGGAGGCCCTGCGCACCGAGATCGCGAAGGCCGTGGTCGGCCAGGACTCCGCAGTCACCGGACTCGTCGTCGCCCTTCTCTGCCGGGGACACGTCCTGCTCGAAGGTGTACCGGGCGTCGCCAAAACGCTTCTCGTCCGCGCAGTCGCCGCTTCCCTCGAACTCGACACCAAGCGCGTCCAGTTCACCCCTGACCTCATGCCCAGCGATGTCACCGGCTCGCTGGTCTACGATGCGCGGACCGCGGAGTTCTCCTTCCAGCCCGGCCCCGTCTTCACCAACCTGCTGCTCGCCGACGAGATCAACCGGACGCCGCCGAAGACCCAGTCCTCGCTTCTCGAAGCCATGGAGGAACGCCAGGTCACCGTCGACGGCACGCCTCGCGCCCTCCCCGACCCCTTCCTCGTGGCCGCGACCCAGAACCCTGTCGAATACGAAGGCACCTACCCCCTCCCCGAGGCGCAGCTCGACCGCTTCCTCCTCAAGCTGACCGTGCCGCTGCCGTCACGTGAGGACGAGATCGGCGTCCTGACCCGGCACGCCGAGGGCTTCAATCCGCGCGATCTCAAGGCGGCCGGCATTCGCCCCGTGGCAGGCCACGCCGACCTTGAGGCCGCCCGCGCCGCCGTTGCGAAGACCTCCGTGTCCCCCGAAATCGCGGGCTACGTCGTCGATATCTGCCGTGCCACTCGTGAATCCCCCTCACTCACCCTCGGCGTCTCCCCCCGAGGCGCCACCGCGTTGCTCTCCACCGCCCGAGCCTGGGCCTGGCTCACCGGCCGGGACTACGTCATTCCGGACGATGTGAAGGCACTGGCCCTCCCCACCCTCCGCCACCGCGTTCAGTTGCGCCCCGAAGCGGAGATGGAAGGAGTCACCGCAGACTCCGTCATCACCGCGATCCTCGCCCACGTCCCCGTCCCCCGGTGAGGCACTGACCCTATGGCCCTTACCGGAAGAACCGCTCTCCTTGCCGCCCTCGGATCCATCCCCGTAGGCGTCTTCGCACCAAGCTGGGCGGGCATCCTTGCCGTCAACGCACCGCTCTCTGTAGCAATTCTGTGCGACTACGCCATGGCAGCACCAGTACGAACGCTCCAATTCACTCGAAGCGGTGACACATCTGTTCGGCTCGGTGACACGGCGGAGGTCCAACTCACCGTCACCAACGCCTCCGGACGCCGCCTACGCGCGCACCTGCGCGACGCCTGGCCCCCCAGCAGTTGGATCCCGGGCACGGAGCAAGCGGCCTCCCGCCACGCGCTCACGGTGCCCGCCGGCGAGCGCCGCCGCATCTCTACGATCCTGCGCCCGACCCGCCGCGGCGACCGCCACGCGGAGCGCGTCACCGTCCGTTCCTACGGCCCACTCGGCCTCGCCGCACGCCAGGGCGATCACAGCGTGCCGTGGACCGTGCGCGTGCTGCCTCCCTTCACGAGTCGCAAGCACCTCCCGTCCCGTCTCGCCCGACTCCGCGAACTCGACGGGCGGACCAGCGTGCTCACCCGTGGGGAGGGCACCGAATTCGACAGCCTCCGCGAGTACGTTCCGGGCGACGACACCCGCTCCATCGACTGGCGCGCCACCGCCCGCCAGACCACCGTCGCCGTACGTACCTGGCGGCCTGAACGGGACCGTCACATCCTCATCGTCCTCGACACCGGCCGCACGTCGGCCGGCCGTGTCGGCGATGTCCCGCGCCTGGACGCGTCCATGGACGCCGCGCTCCTTCTCACCGCACTGGCGGCACGCGCGGGCGACCGTGTGGACCTGTTGGCGTACGACCGCCGCGTCCGCGCCCAGGTCCAGGGCCGCACGGCGAGTGATGTCCTTCCTTCCATGGTCAACGCGTTCGCCCCACTCGAGGCCGAACTCGTGGAGACCGACGCCCGGGGCCTCAGCGCGGCGGCGCTCAAGCACGCCCCTCGCCGTTCCCTGGTCGTCCTGCTGACCAGCCTGGATGCTGCTCCGATCGAGGAGGGCCTACTGCCGGTGCTTCCTCAACTCACCAAGCGCCACACCGTGCTCGTCGCGTCCGTGGCGGACCCCCATGTCGCGAAGATGGCCGCCGGGCGCGGCACTCTGGACGCGGTGTACGAGGCCGCCGCAGGCGCCCAGGCCCAGGCCCAACGCCGCCGCACAGCTGAACAGCTCCAGCGCCACGGAGTCACTGTCGTCGATGCTGCCCCGGAGAACTTGGCTCCTGCGCTTGCCGACACCTATCTGGCCCTCAAAGCAGCAGGACGCCTGTAAACAGAACAAGGGCAGGCGGTACCACGTGAGTGGTACCGCCTGCCCTGTACGGCCATTAAACGCAGAAAAGCCCCGGACCGTTACCCGGTCCGGGGCTCTCCACACAATTTGTTCGGCGGCGTCCTACTCTCCCACAGGGTCCCCCCTGCAGTACCATCG
>NZ_JBEPDM010000022.1:0-115122 GCF_040300305.1 Streptomyces sp. NPDC000410 | reverse complement strand
CGATACCCGCCCCACACGACAACGCCGGTCTCCACGAGCACAACCAGATCGTGGAGACCGACGTCACGCTCGACCCGGATTAACCAACAGCGTCCATCCCGGGGTGGGCCGCCCACACGCGGGCGGCGGCACAGACCCACGGCAGATCCGACCGCACCCTGAGACCGGTTCGCCCCCGGCCCACCCCGCCGGTTAGGTTTCAGTCATGACCGACACGACTGCTACTCGCACCACCGGCGCCGTGGCCGCCGGGCTCGCCACCCTGACCGCCGACGGCACCGTCCTCGACACCTGGTTCCCCGCTCCCGAGCTCTCCGCCGAGCCCGGCCCCGCCGGCACCGAGCGGCTGACGGCCGAGCGTGCCGTCGAGCTGCTCGGTGAGGGCGCCGCCAAGGCCATCGGCCCGGACGCCCGCCGTGGCGTCGAGGTCGTCGCCGTCCGTACGGTCATCGCCTCGCTCGACGACAAGCCGCTGGACGCGCACGACGCCTACCTGCGCCTCCACCTGCTCTCCCACCGCCTCGTCAAGCCGCACGGCCAGAACCTGGACGGTGTCTTCGGGCTGCTCACCAACGTCGCCTGGACCTCGCTCGGCCCCGTCGCGGTCGACGACGTCGAGACGGTCCGGCTGAACGCCCGCGCCGAGGGCCTGCACCTCCAGGTGACCTCCATCGACAAGTTCCCGCGGATGACGGACTACGTGGCCCCGGCCGGCGTGCGGATCGCCGACGCCGACCGCGTACGGCTCGGCGCCCACCTGGCCGCCGGGACCACGGTCATGCACGAGGGCTTCGTCAACTTCAACGCCGGCACGCTCGGCACCTCCATGGTCGAGGGCCGGATCTCCGCGGGCGTCATCGTCGGCGACGGTTCCGACATCGGCGGCGGCGCCTCCACCATGGGCACCCTGTCCGGCGGCGGCAACGTCATCATCTCCATCGGCGAGCGCTGCCTGATCGGCGCCGAGGCGGGCGTCGGCATCGCGCTCGGCGACGAGTGCGTCGTCGAGGCCGGTCTGTACGTCACCGCCGGTACCCGCGTGACGATGCCCGACGGCCAGATCGTGAAGGCCCGCGAGCTCTCCGGCGCGTCCAACATCCTCTTCCGCCGCAACTCGGTGACCGGTGCCGTCGAGGCCCGCCCGAACAACGCGGTCTGGGGCGGCCTCAACGAGATCCTCCACAGCCACAACTGATCGTCCTCAGTATCTGGTTGACGCGATTCCACGCATTCGTGTGACTCTGCGTGCCCTCGGACGCCCCCAAGCGGATGAACAGGGCACCGCAGAGTCAACACGAAGACTCACGAAGACTCAGACCACGAAGGGTCAGGGCGAGGACGCGATATGAAGACCAGGCTGGCCGCACTCGGAACACTGACGCTGATGGCCGTGGCGTCGCAGGCGTCCGGCGTCGCGTACGCCGACGAGACGCACACCAATTCGCACAACGGGCACTCGGTCACACTGATCAAGACCGGCCAGATCGACGACCCGCTCGAGGACGTCCTGGAGCACGCCACGATCCTCGGCCGTACGGTCATGAGTGAACCGGCCGAGGCGGCAGAGCCCGCCGAGCCCGCTTAGTCGGCCGGGGGGGCGGCCGGGTCGGCTCAGTCGGCCAGGGCGGCTGGGCGGGCTGGCGAGAGTTCGCCAATCAAGCGTACGGATGTTCGCCCCTGGGGCAGGATGAACGCATGATCCGTCTCACGCGTCTCGCCGCGCTCCCCCTCCTCCTCGTCCTGGCCGCCTGCGGCACGGAGCGGGCCGGTGACCCGGCCCCCGACCGTGCCGCGCTGGAGGCCCGCGCCCGGGGCATCGAGTCCGCGCCGGAGCTCATCTACGCCACCGAGGTGGACGGATTCGAGCTGGCGAAGCAGTCCGTGGGCCCGTCCGGCAGCAGGGGCTTCCAGAGCACGTACGTCTCGCGGTCCGGCGGCGGGCAGATCCATCTCGTCGTCGACGCGGGCTCCCTCACGGAGGCCAACTGCCCCTCCCAGGCCGTGGACGCGTCATCGGCGGCCAAGGTGACCTGCGAGCGGGACGGCAAGGGCTGGTACCGCACCACGTCGAGCCGCCACGAGTACGCCCGAGACGAGGGCGGTCACGTCGTGCGCATAGCCGCCGACCGGGCCGTGGACCGCGACACCCTGCGTCGCGCCGCCGAAGCCGCCCACCGCGCCGACGACCGTGAGCTGGACGAGATCCTGCCCGAGAAGCAAGCGGCTCCCCCGTCTCCGGTGGAGCGCGGCGACCTTCCGCCTGCCGGTGACGGCGCCCCGAGGAACGACTACAACGCCGGCGGCTGACGCGCTTGACCTCAACCTTGGTTCACATTCGAGGATGGTGATCACAGCGGCGCCCGACACGGGCACGCAGACCGAGGAGGACCATCATGAGCGTGCGGCTTTCCACCATCCCCGACCTCACCCGCCCCGGCGTCGGCAGCGTCAAGGTCAGTACCTGGCACGTCGGCACCCCCGAGCGGCAGAAGGCCGCCGTCGAGGCGATCGCGAGCGCCTGGCAGTCCCGCGACTGGCCGGCCGTGGGCCTGCTCTCGTACAGCGTCTACACGAGCAACGACGGGACGGCCCTGCTCCACTACTCGCAGTGGACCGGCGAGGAGGCCTACCAGGAGTTCTTCCGCACCTTCCGGGACGAGCGGAACAGCGAGATCGACGAGGCCGTGCCGGGCATCGAGCGGGTCGGACTGAACTCGTACGAGCTCTACCGCAGTGAAAAGGAGGCCGGTGACACCCGCGTCCCGGGCTGCGTGGTGATCGTGGAGGTCGACTTCGACGGGCCCGATCCGGCCCGGCAGCGCGACTGGATCGACGCCGTCTTCACCGCCATCGACAGCGATCCGGACACGCACCCGGGCGGTATATCGGCGCACTTCCACACCGGCACCGACGGCACGCGCGTGCTCAACTACGCGGAGTGGGAGAGCGACCAGGCCCACCGGGAGGCGCTCGAAGCCCCCGGTTCCGGCGTCGGGTCCGCCACCGAGCAGTGGGCCCGCGTGCAGCAGTACCCGGGGCTCGCGGGCAGCCGCGTGACGCGCTACACGCCCGCGCTCAGCATGAGCGCGGACGTGTAGACGGCAGAAGATCCTGCCGGGGCGGGGTTACGGGCGGAAGCGCAGCACCTGCGGGTCGTGGTCGCTGTTCTGGGCCGCGAACTCCGCGTTGATGTGCACGCTGTCGTAGCTGAACTCGTCGATCGACGGGCTGGTCAGGATCTGGTCGAGCACCTGGCTGTTGCCCTGGAAGACGTACGAGTAACGCTCGGCACGTGGCAGGGACTTGATCGCCGGGTACAGCGCCCCGCCGTCCGTCAGCGCCTTCGTGGTCGCCGAGAACTCGAAGTCGTTGATGTCGCCGAGGACCACGACGTCGGCGCTCCGCTGCACCTTCAGGATGTCCTTGACGAAGGAGTTGACCGCCTGAGCCTGCGGGAGGCGCCTGGTCTCGGAGGAGCGGACCGGCGGCTGGTGGTGCGAGGCCAGGCCCTCGTCGCCGCCCTTCGAGCCGAAGTGGTTGGCGATCACGAAGACAGTGCGGCCCCGGAAGGTGAACTCGCCCGCGAGCGGCTTGCGGCTGTTCTCCCAGGCGGCGTTCGCCGGGTCGATCCGCCCGGGGGAGAGGGTGAGCGCGGCACGGCCCCGCTCGCCCTTGACCACCTTCGTGGCCGCCGTCGCGTCGCCGCCCGGACGGTCGGTGAAGGAGACCCGCTCCGGGTTGAACAGGAAGACCTGACGGATGTTGCCGCCGGGCTCGCCGCCGTCCTTGTTGTTCTCCGGGTCGACCGTGCGCCACTCGTACGCGGGGCCGCCCGCCGCCGTGATCGCGTCGGTGAACTTCCGGAGCGTCTGGTCGGCGGCGACCGTGCCGTCGTTCTTGGCGCCGTTGTTGTCCTGGATCTCCTCCAGGGCGACGATGTCCGGCGAGGCGAGGTTGTCGACGACGGCCTTCGCCAGAGCGTCGAACTTCTCCTGCGGGTCGGACGGGTCCAGGTTCTCCACGTTGTACGTGGCCACGGCCAGTTCGCCCCGGCGCTGCGGGCGTGTCGACTCGCGCTCCAGGCCGCGGTCGTTGACCGTGCCGAGGGTGCGGGCGGTGATCGTGTAGCCGCCGAACTGGTTGAAGTCCAGCGGGCCTTCGGTCGTCCCGGACAGCACGTCGCCGACGTTCGCCTTGGGGAACGGCTGCTGGGCGAGCGGCACCAGCGACTGGATCTGGAGCCGGCCGGTGTTCTGGGACTCGTACGAGCCGTAGCGTGCGCCGCCGCGCACGGTCGGGTTCTCCTGGGGCTTCACCGTCACCCACAGCTCGGAGTACGGGTCGGTGGCGCCGACGACGCGCGAGGTCCCGATGCGGACGTTGCTGCCTTCGAGCGACTCGTAGTAGTCGAGGGCGTACGAGCGGGGCTTGAGCGGCAGCGCGTTGATGCTGTTCGCGGCGGCCGGGTCGCCGGCCGGGGCGTACGCCGAGGGCACGGTCCGGGCGGAGACGGTGACCGGCGCGGGCAGCGCGTTGCCGGAGGAGACCACGGTGACGGCGGGCTTGGAGAGCTGGGTGAGCGACTGGTTCCCGGAGTTCACGCCGCCCGGGACGAACTCGCCTACCGTGCCGGAAACCTTCACGGCGTCCCCGACGGCGACGGTGGGGTTGGAGCCGGTGAAGACGAAGATGCCCTCACTGGTGGCCGGATTCGTGTCGGCCTGGGGGTCCTGGAGCCAGAAGCCGCGGGAGGAGCCGTACGTACGGACACCGATGACGATGCCCTCGACGTCGGTGACCTGCTGTCCGACGAGCGGGGAGACCCTGGTGGCGCCCTGGATGTCATGGATGCGCACCTCGGCGGCGGCGGCCGAGGAGGAGCCGGCGAGCAGCCCGGCGGCCAGGGCGGTGGCGATGACTGCCGAGACGGATGCGGACCTCGGTATGGAAGGCATCAGGAAACTCCTGCGTGGGGGTGAGGGGTGGTTCATGGCGCGAAACATTCTGTCTACGCGCGTCAATCTCTTGGCAGAGCAACCCCCTTGTCAAGAGCCGTCGGGTGTACGGAGGTTGACGGGTACATGAACCGGCCTTCATGGGTGGAAATGCGTCTACGCTGGGGGCCGCCCCGAGCCGGGGGCCGTCCCGACCCCGAACCGCGCACGCCCGAGGAGAACCAGCAGATGTCAGCAGACCGCCCCGCCGGACGCCCCACCCTGCCGCCGGTGCGGCTGCACTCAGAGGCCGAACTTGCGCGGAACGCGCTCGGTGCGCCGCTGCTGGCCCGCGCCGTCCGTCTCGCGCGCTGGGCCGGCCCCGGGACCGAGGTCGGCGCGGGCGGGGAGCTCGCCGAAGAGCAACTGCCCGCAGCTGTCGAGGCGTTGGGACTCGTCGCGGACGAGGACGGGGCCGCCGACGCCAGCGAGGCCTGGCGGATCGCCGTGGACACGGGGCTCGTCGAGGTCGTCGACCCGGACGACGAGACGGCGGAACACGGCACGGTGACCGAGGGCGGGAGCCTGCCGCTGATCACCGGCGGCAGCCCGCAGGATGTGCTCGCCCTCTGGCAGGACGCCTTCGACGCGGTCTTCGCCGACGCCACCGCGCCCATCCTCGACGACCTCGCCGACGTCATCGGCGAGGACGGCGAGATCGACTTCGAGGCGCTCGACTGGGACCCGGAGGCGGAGAGCGAGTTCCTCGAAGGCGTCCTCGGCAATCTGTATCTGCTCACCGTCTCGGAAGGCGGCGCGGGGGAAGGGCCCGTGCCCCTGCCCGCGCTCGCCGCCTCGATGATCGTTCCCGACGACATGGGTGAGCCCACCGACGACATCCTCGAGCAGGTGTCCGAGGCGATGATGCGGCTGGACGACCAGTTCCGGCTGCTGGAGCCGATCGGACTGGTCGAATACCGGCCGGTCGACGAGGCGCTGATGGTGGAGGAGGGCACGGAGGCGGCGCCCGCGGTCGACGACGAGGACGTGTCCCGGTACGGGCTGGTGAAGCTGACCCCGCTCGGCCTGTACGGGATCCGGGCCCGGATGCTGGAGGCGGGCGTGATGGCGCCCGCGGTCGGGGACCTGGCGGACAAGGGAGCGGAAGCGCTCCTGGACGGCGTCGCGTACTACCCCGAGGCGTCGGCGCGGGCCGAGACGGAGCTGTGGCTGGCCCGGCGCGAACCGTCCACGGCCGCCGGTGAACTCCTCGCGGCGGCCCGCGGCTCCGACCCCGGTGCGCCGCTGCGCCGGCTCCACTGTCAGCAGGCACTCTCCCTGGCCGGCGCGGACGCCGAACCGGCGGTCCGGGACGTCCTCGGCGACGCGGAACTGGGCGGCCTCGCGCGGGTCTGGCTCGCCGAGCGGGGCGCGGCGGATGTGCCCGCGCCGCCCGAGACGATGATCTTCTGGCTGGCCATCGACACGATTGCCGCGCAACTGGACGCGGACGGCGACCTGGAGGAGCTCCAGGAGCTGGTCGAGGGCCTCGTCGGCCGCCACAGCGGGTTCTTCGACGAGGCGTGGCGTGTCGATCATCCCGCGACGGCGGATGTGCTGGAGGCGATGGGGCGGCTTCACCGCGACAAGAAGACGGCGAAGGACGCCCGCAAGGCCGCGTTCAAGGCCCGTTCCCGCCGGGGCGCGTAACGCTTGGGCGCGAGCGGGCGGGCGGTGGGGTGAGGGTGGGGGGCGCCTGCGGCGGGCTTTGTCCCCTACCCGCCCTCCCCCAGAGCTTCGCCTGGGAGGTACCCCCATCCCGAAACTGGGGCTCCGCCCCAGCCCCCGTTTTGCGGGGGCTCCGCCCCCGAACCCCCGCGCCTCAAACGCCGGCGAGGCTGGATATGGGGGGCCGGGGCAGAGCCCGCCGCAGGCGTCACGCGCGACCCCGGGCGGGACACCGGTGTGCGGTGAACCGTCCCGTGGTGTTCACGTGCCGTTTATGCGGGAGCGAAAGCGTGTGGCCCGACACCGGCCAGACCCTCCCGTCCGCCCGTCACCACGCCCCTCAGGAGACCGCGATGCCGCTCACCCGCAGGGAATTCACCGGAAAGTCCGCGCTCACCGGCGCGGGACTCGCCCTCACCGGCGCCGTCGGAGCGCTGGCCACCGCGCCGGGCGCGCTCGCCGCCGCGGAGGCGGAGGAAGGGGCCGGACACGACGACCCCGGCTACGGGCCGCTGGTCCCCGACCCCAAGGGCGTCCTCGCGCTCCCGGCGGGGTTCACGTACCGGACCATCACCCACAGCGGCGTCACGAGGCTGGAGTCGGGCGAGTTCACCCCGTCCAACCACGACGGCACCGCCTCCTTCGACGGGCCTCGCGGCGTGACGCTCCTGGTCGTGAACCACGAGCTCAAGGGCGCCCGGTCGAAGTGGACGTACCCCGTCCCGCTCACCGACGGCCTCGTCTACGACCCTGCGGCGGCCGGCGGCTGCACGGTCGTGGAGACGCACCGCGACGGCCGCAGCGCGGAGTGGGTCGGCATCGCCGGGACGTCCACCAACTGCGCCGGCGGCCGTACCCCCTGGGGCACCTGGCTCACCTGCGAGGAGAACTCCGACCGGGCCGGTGAGAACGGCATGACCAAGGACCACGGCTACGTCTTCGAGGTCGATCCGTACGACCGACGGGCCAACCGCCACCCCAAGCCGATCAAGGCCTTCGGGCGGTTCGACCACGAGGCCGTCGTCATCGACCCGAAGCGCGGGCACGCGTATCTGACCGAGGACGACTCCGACCCCAACGGCCTGTTCTACCGCTGGGTCCCGCCGCACGGCTTCCAGCACGGCCGCGGCCGGCTGCGCCACATCCCCGACGACGCGGGCGTCCTCCAGGCGCCCAAGTGCTACGACGCGGGCGGCCGTTTCGTCGACGACCTGTCCCGCGCCACCCGCATCGGCACGGTCTACGGCGTCGACTGGGCCGATGTCCCCGACCGCGACGGCAAGGACGTGCCGGTGCGCGAGCAGTTCGGCGCGGGCGAGGTCACCCGCGCCCGCAAGCTCGAAGGCATGTGGTGGGCCGACGGCGGCGCGTACCTCGTCTCCTCGTACGCCCGCGAGGAGAGCCCCGGTCAGCCGCACGACGGCCAGGTCTGGTTCTACAACCCCAGCCGCCGCACCCTCACCCTCAAGGTGCTGCTCGGCGTGGCCTCCGGCTTCGACGGCCCCGACAACATCACCGTCTCCCCGTACGGCGGACTCGTCATCGCCGAGGACGGCGAGGGCGTCCAGCATCTCTTCGGCGCGACCGAGCGCGGCCGTACGTACCCCATCGCCCGCAACGAGCTCAACGACAGCGAATTCACCGGCGTGGTGTTCTCCCCGGACGGGCGGACGCTCTACGCCAACATCCAGGAACCGGGAATGCTGCTCGCCATCACCGGCCCGTGGAAGCGCGTACGGGCCCGCTGAACGACGCCGCTCGAAAGGCGCCCGGAAAAACCCTTGGCGCGGACCCGGCCCGCCTCCCTAGAGTGATCCTCGTCCAGGTGCGCAGGCAGGACCTACTTCCACTCTTAATGGGGAGGCCACGGGTTCGAGTCCCGTCACCGGCGCTCGTGCCGGTGTAGCTCAGTCGGCAGAGCACCAACCGTCGGTTCCGCCGAACTGTCCTCTGGACACCACAACTTCATGCACCTCCCGGTGCGCCAGGCCGCGGCTACTTGTTCACAACAAATCCCGCCGCAGCCACCTTTGATCTCGGGAGGCCCAGCATGCGAAGAGAGTGCCCGGTGCGCAGGCAACGGATACTTCCGGATCTGGCGGTTGCGGGTTCGAGTCCCGTCACGTCCTGAGGGACGCGTAGCTCAAGCGGATAGAGCACCAGGCATAAGCACCGTCGCCGACTCCTGATCTCGGGCACCCTCTTCGATGCTGAGCTTCCCCTGGAATTTCTGAATTCGGGGGAATTCGCATGGCACGCTTCAACATTCGCAAGACCAAGGCCCACGTGGTCTCGCCCGTGAGGACGACCGGGCGCACCACGGTCAACCACCAGGGGGGCCGGGGACACCTCCGGGACGCCAAGTCCGAGCTCTTCCTGCTCGCGGTGGCCAACTTCGTCTCGCAGCAGACCTTCTACGAGTCCGGCGAGGCCCGCGACGACCGGTTCGCCGCCCTCGTCCGCACCCTCGCGGTCGAGGACCCCGAGTGGACCGCCGGCCTCCTGGGCTGGCTGCGCGGTGACGCGGGCATGCGTACGGCCTCCCTCGTCGGCGCCGCCGAGTACGTCAAGGCCCGCCTCGACGCGGGCGCGACCGACGGCCCCTCGAACCGGCAGGTCGTCGCCTCCGTGCTGCGCCGCGCCGATGAGCCCGGGGAGCTGCTCGGCTACTGGACCTCGCGGTACGGGCGCGCCGTGCCCAAGCCCGTCAAGCGCGGTGTCGCCGACGCCGTACGCCGGCTCTACAACGGCAAGTCCCTGCTGAAGTACGACACCGCCTCGAAGGGCTACCGCTTCGGCGACGTCCTCAACCTGGTGCACGCCGCCCCCGACCCGGACAAGCCGTGGCAGGGCGAGCTGTTCCGGTACGCCCTCGACCGCCGGCACAACCCGGACACGGCCGTGCCGCCCGCCTCGAACCGTACGCTGACCGCCCACCGGGCGCTGATGGCGCTGCCGGTCGAGGAGCGGCGCGCCGTGATCACGGCGCCGGACGGTGCGGAGCGGCTGGCCGCGGCCGGGATGACCTGGGAGGCGCTGGCGGGCTGGCTGCAGGGGCCGATGGACGCGGCGGCCTGGGAGGCCGTGATCCCGTCCATGGGGGCGATGGCGCTGGTGCGCAACCTGCGCAACTTCGACGAGGCCGGAGTCTCGGACGAGGTCGCGGCGCAGGTCGCGGCGAAGATCTCGGACCCGGAGGTGGTGACCGCGTCGCGGCAGTTCCCGTTCCGTTACCTCGCGGCGTACCAGCACGCGCCGTCGCTGCGCTGGTCGTACCCGCTGGAGCAGGCGCTCGGGCACTCGCTGGGAGCCGTGCCCGCGCTGCCCGGCCGGACGCTGATCCTGGTGGACCGTTCCGGCTCGATGTGGGCGCCGCTCTCCGACCGCTCGCAGCTCAACCGGGCCGACGCGGCGGCGATCTTCGGCACGGCCCTGGCGATGCGGGCGGCCGATGCCGATCTGATCGAGTTCGGTTCGACCAGCAAGCCGGTGCGGTACCGGCGGGGCGAGTCGGTGCTGAAGGTTCTGGGGCGTTTCGGGAACCTCGGCGGCACCGACACCGCCGAGGCGGTACGCGCGCACTACAAGAAGCACGACCGGGTGTTGATCGTCACAGACGAGCAGGCGGCGTACAGCTTCCGCGGCGACCCGACCGCGCAGATTCCGGCGCACACACCCGTCTACACCTGGAATCTCGCGGGGTACCGGGCCGGTCACGCTCCGTCGGGATCGCCCGGGCGGCACACCTTCGGCGGCCTCACGGACGCGGCGTTCCGCATGGTGCCGCTCCTGGAGGCGGGCCGGGACGCGCACTGGCCGTGGGTGAAGGCTTGAACCAGGGGTGGGCGGAGGGCGCATACTTCCGGTAATGACAAAGTCAGCCGGATCCCGGCGCCATCTGCCCACCAGTCCCTTCAACCGGCCCACCCCGGACAGCCTCCCGATCGAGCAATTCGATGTGGGCGACCGGGTCTCGCATGATCAATTCGGACTCGGAAGAGTCATCGCGGTCGAGGGCGACAACGCTGTGCTCATCGACTTCGCGGGGCAGCAGGGAAGGATCCTGAGCCCCTACACCAAACTGTCCAAACTCTGATCGAACCGGGCCTGGGGCCGCCGCGCGGGCGACGACCCCAGGCCCGGTCGATCTCCGTGCCGGTCCGGTCAGAGCGCCTGTGCCGCGGGCTTGACCATGCCGCGGACCGTGCGGGACTTCACGAACTCGCCCATCGCGGTCATCTCCCACTCGCCGGAGAACTGCTTGATCAGCTTGGCCATCATCACGCCGGTCTGCGGCTCGGCGCCGGTGAGGTCGAAGCGGACCAGCTCCTCGCCGGTCGCCGCGTCGATCAGCCGGCAGTACGCCTTCGCGACCTCGGAGAACTTCTGGCCGGAGAAGGAGTTCACCGTGAAGACCAGGCCCGTGGCGTCGTCGGGCAGCCGGCCGAGGTCGACCATGATCACCTCGTCGTCACCGCCGCCCTCGCCGGTCAGATTGTCGCCGGAGTGCTTGACCGCGCCGTTCAGGATCGACAGCTTGCCGAAGTAGCAGCTGTCCAGATGGTTGCGCTGCGGGCCGTACGCGATCACCGACGCGTCCAGGTCGATGTCCCTGCCGCGGAACGCGGGCTCCCAGCCGAGGCCCATCTTGACCTGGGAGAGGAGCGGGCGGCCGCCCTTGACCAGGGATACGGTCTGGTTCTTCTGCAGGCTGACCCGGCCCTTGTCCAGGTTGATCTTCCCGGTGCCGGGCGCGGCGGCCGGCGGGGCGGAGGGCGGCGCCGGGGGAGCGGGCGGCGCGGCGACGCGCGGGTCCGCCACCGGGGCTGCGGGGGCCGGGACGGGGGCGGCGGGCGCCGGTGCCGCGGCGGGCGGCTCCTCCTCGACCGAGACGCCGAAGTCGGTGGCGATGCCCGCCAGCCCGTTCGCGTACCCCTGGCCGACCGCACGGGCCTTCCACGCGCCGTTGCGCAGGTAGATCTCCACGACCACCAGCGCCGTCTCCGCGCCCAGCTGGGGCGGGGTGAAGGTCGCCACCGCACTGCCGTCGTCGGCGTTGCGGATCGTGGCCGTGGGCTCGATGCCCTGGAACGTCTGCCCCGCCGCGTCCGGGCTCGCGGTGACGACGATCTTCTCGATCCCCGGGGGGACGGCCGCGGTGTCGACGATGATCGCGTCGGGCGCCGTGCCCCCGCCGGAGCGGTAGGTGACGCCAGGGCCCGTCGGCTGGTTGTAGAAGATGAAATCGTCGTCGGAGCGCACCTTGCCGTCGGCGGTGAGCAGCAGGCCCGATACGTCGAGCCGCACGGGGGCGGTGACGTCCACCGCCACGCGCGTGGCGGACAGGGGGATGTTCGAGCCAGGGGTCATAGCTGTCATGCCAGAGGTAACGACCGAGGTGGCTTTGCCGTTCCCTTACCTTGGCCCGAACAGGTCTAGCGCCGCCCGGACCGGTTCCTCGGGTGCTCGCGGGCCGTCCGCTCGTTCCCGAACCGGTACGCACCGGTCCAGCGGGCCATGACCAGCTGCGCGTCCCCGGACTCCACCTCGGTCAGGAACTTCTCCGCGCGCGCACCGCGCAGGGTGCCGGCGGCGCGGCCCCGGTGGGTGATGACGACGCTTCCGTCGCCGCGCTGCCGGTACTCGAAATCCGAAGGTCTTGGCATGGCCCGCATCCTGCCCTGTGCGGGTGTTCCGGTCACCCGGATTTCGGCTCGGTGTGGCCACTGGGGCGGATGGGTGACGAAGTGTCTGCCGAGGTGCGCGCGGTCCGGGGTGTCCGGGTTGTCCGGGTCGGGTTCGCCCTGTTCGGCGACGAGCTTGGGCGCGTACCGCTGCGAGTCGTCCTGCGGCTCGTGGCCGAGCGCCCGTGCCGTCGTCAGGTCCCACCACGGGCGTGTGTTGGCGGAGGAGCCGTGGACGACGGTATGGCCGACGTCCTCGGCGGTGAGCGAGGCGTGGAAGAGGCGTGCGGCGTCGGCCGGGCTCAGCCGGACGGAGACGGTGCCGCTGCGCGGGGCGTTTTCCCCTACCCGCCCCTTCCCGAAACTGGGGCTCTGCCCCAGCCCCCGCTGCGGGTGCTCCGCCCCCGGACCCCCGCCGGGGCCGCTGCCCAGGACCCCGCTCCTCAATCGCCGGAGGGGCTCATTCTGAGCCCGTCCGGCGTTTGAGGACACGGCCGAAGGCCGTACGGGGGTCTGGGGGCTTGCCCCCAGCCACGCGGCGGAGCCGCAAATCGACACTGCGGGATGGGGGTACCTCCCAGGCGAAGCTCTGGGGGAGGGCGGGGCGGGGAGCAGCATCGATGTGCGGCTCCGCCGCGTGGCCCGCCGCAGGCGCCCCCCGCCCGGTCAGGCCGATCGGCGCCGGCGGTAGCGACGTACCAGCGCGGGCAGCCACGGCAGCGCGCCCAGCACCGCCAGGAGCGAGAGCAGCGGTACCCGCCACCACGGCGAGATCGTCGCCGGTGGCGCGGGCGGTGTGCGCTCCACCCAGGGGCGGGCCGTCTTCGACCAGGCGAGGAACGCGTCACCGACCGGCAGCAGCCCGAAGGCGTACCGCTTGGTCCACGGTGTGCCGACCGGCAGGCCGAGCAGCTCGCCGTGGTTGGCCAGCGCCCCGGCGAGCGCGGTGTCGCCGTGGACCTGGGCCGCGCCGATGGTGACCACGGTCGCCGAGAGGCTCACCCCGAGCGGGAGCGGACCGGAGTCGACGTCGGCCGGACCGTCCTCGCCGTCGGGGTACTCCCGCACGGCCGGCCCGAGGCCGAGCGGCGAAACGATGTACCGGTCGCGAAAGCACGGGTACTGCGCCTCGGCGAATTCCGGGTCGATGTCGACGAGGAAGCGCTGGATGATGCTCTGCGACGTGCCCCTGGCCACCTCGGCCGGCGCGCCGGTGTCCGGGTCGGCCCGGTGCGGGAGCAGCCCGGTGCGTGGATCGAGCCGTTCGCGCACCCCCTTCAGCCACCGCTCGGCCGTCCCGGCGAACCGTGGGGGCAGCAGGGAGTCGTGCAGCCGCAGCGAGGCCATCGCCACGGTCGAGTCGACCGGCCACGCCTGCCCGGGGTACGCCGCCAGATAGGGGGTCGCCGAGGCGTCGAACGCGGCGCCGAGCGCGGCGGAATCCTCGGCGAACCGGCGCAGCTCGGCCGGATCGCGTTGCGCGGCCGGTTGCAGGCTCAGCACCCCACCGCGCAGCCAGTTGGACCAGCCGCGGTAGAAGACGCCGTACGACGGGACGAGGTCCGCGCTGAACGGGGCGCGGCCGGACGGCGAGTCCAGCCGCTCCAGCGCCCACCGGGCCTCCCGCAGCGCCTCCGACCGTTCGCCGGCCGGCTCGCGCATGCCGGTCTCGACCCAGCTCAGGCCGTACAGCACGTGCAGGAAGAAGTACCCCTCCGGGAACATCCGCTGCGCCTCGTCGCCGCCACCACCGTCGAGCGCCGAGCGCAGGAACGCCAACTGCCGCTCCACCCCGGGCGGTTCCCCGGCCGGGCCCGCGGTGGCCGGCGCGATCAGGCGTATCGCCCCCACCAGCGCGCAGAGGCTGACCACCACGGCGACGAGCCGACGCGACCATCGCAGCGACCGGCGCACAGTTGATCGAGTTCCGGACATGCGCCGACCCTACAGCGGCGTGTCGGACGGGCGGGACGCCGTCCGCCGCCCCTCGTGCCACAGCGCCGCGCCCGTCACCAGCGCTCCCAGCCCCTCCCACAGGCCTACGCCGAGGAACCCGGCCGGGGCGCGGCCGGTGACGACGGCGAGGGTGAAGACCGTGCAGGTCAGCAGACGGAAGGGAACCGTCCAGCGGAAGAAGGGCTTCCAGTCGGCCAGCGAGGCCAGGATGTAGTAGACGCCCATATTGACGGCGGCCATCGACGAGGCGGTGAGGAAGACCAGGGTGTGGTCTCCCTCCGCGCGGCGGGCGTCCGGCATGGGCTCGAAGCCCATGGACGTGAGGAGAGCGTCCGGGGAGATCAGCCCCACCACCCCCAGGGCGGCGGCGAGGACGCCGAAGACCGCCATGGTCCAGCCGGACAGGGAACGGGGCAGGGCGCGCACAGAAGTCCTCCGTGTTCGGATGGAGTTGAAGCATCGACGGCTCCTGCATACCGTGCGCTCCGCCCAGGCCCGCGACCGGGGTGGTCCGTGACCCGGGTGCCCCGCGACCGGGGTGGTCCGTGACCCGGGTGCCCCGCGACCGGGGTGGGCCCGAGCCGGGGTGCCCCGCGACCGGGCGGAGGCTAACCCAGCGCCGCCTTCATCATCTTCTGCGCGATCGGCGCCGCCAGCCCGTTGCCGCTCACCTCCGAGCGCGCCGCGCCCGAGTCCTCCACGAGCACCGCGACCGCCACCTCCTTCCCCTCCTCGCCGGTGGACTTCGCGTACGCCGTGAACCAGGCGTACGGCGTGCCGCTGTTGTCCGTGCCGTGCTGGGCCGTGCCCGTCTTGCCGCCCACCTCGGCGCCCTCGATCCGGGCGTTCGTGCCCGTCCCGTCCTCGACGACCGTGACCATGGCGCTGCGCAGCTGCTCCGCGGTGCCGGACGACACGATCCGCCGGGATCCGGTGTCCTCGTAGCTCCGCAAGGTGGTGCCGTCCGAGTCGACCACCTCGGAGACCATGTGCGGGGACTCCAGGACACCGTCGTTCGCCAGGGCGGCGGACACCATCGCTATCTGCAGCGGGGTCGCCGTCACATCGAACTGGCCGATGCCCGTCAGCGCCGTCTGCGCCGCGTCCATCCCGGACGGGTACAGGCTCTTCGCCGTGCGCACCGGCACGTCCTGCTCGGCGTCGTTGAAGCCGAACTTCTCGGCCATCGCACGGACCTTGTCCTGCCCCAGGTCCGCGGCCATCTTCCCGAAGACGTTGTTGCACGAGTACTGGAGCGCGGTGCGGATGGTGGCGTTCGCGCAGGGCGCGGACTTGTTCTCGTTCTCCAGGACGGTCCTGGTGTGCGGGAGGGTGTACGGGTCGGGGCTGTCCGTGCGCTCGTCCACCGACGCGTAGAGCCCGTCCTCCAGCGCCGCGGCCGCGACCACCAGTTTGAACGTCGAGCCCGGTGGCAGCGGCTGCCGCAGCGCCCGGTTGAGCATCGGCCGGTCCTTGTCGTCCTCGCTCAGCCGCTTCCAGGCGTCGCCGTCCGTCGTCCCGCTGATCTTCGAGGGGTCGTACGAGGGCGTGCTCGCCATCCCCAGGATCCGGCCGGTCCTCGGGTCGATGGCGACCGCCGCGCCCTTCTTGTCGCCGAGCGCCTCGAAGGCGGCCTTCTGCACGGCCGGGTCGATCGTGGTCAGTACGTCGCCGGGCTCGCTCTGCTTGCGGGTGAGCGCGTCCAGCGGGCTCTTCAGCCGGGTGTCCGTGCCGTCGAGGACCCCGCTGTAGATACCCTCCAGCTGGGTGGACCCGTACGCCTGCGAGCTGTAGCCGGTGACCGCCGCGTACAGCTCGCCGTCCGTGTACGTGCGCTTGTACGCGAGGTCGCTCCCCTCCGTCCGTTTCGAGCCGGTCACCGGGGATCCGGCCACGATGATGTCCCCGAGCGGCTGCGCGTACTGCGCGATGATCTTCCGCCGGTTGTACTTGTCGTCCGCGAGCGCCTTGCCCTCGTACCCCTGCACCCAGGTGGCCCGCACCAGCAGGGCGAGCACCAGGAGCAGGCTGAAGACGGCGGCGCGCCTGATTGTCTTGTTCATCCCAGGGGAGGACGAGCGGCCCGGAGGGGTACGTTCCGTTCTGCCGGGTTTCTCAGGGAATCCTCATCGCGGCCCACCAAGGCCCACCAAGGCCCACCAAGGATCATCGAGGGGCGATGAACCCCGACTCGTACGCCGCGATGACCGCCTGTGTACGGTCCCGGGCCCCCGTCTTCGCCAGGACCGCGGCCACGTGCGTCTTCGCCGTCGCCGGGCCGACCCCCAGCCGCTGCGCGATCTCCGCGTTCGTCAGGCCCGTCGCCATCAGCCGCAGCACGTCCGCCTCCCGCTCGGTCAGCCGGGCCGCCCACGGCGGGGCGGCCGGGCTGCGGCGGGAGTGCTCGGCGGCCAGACCGCGCACCGCGGCCGGGTAGAGCAGCGAGTCGCTGCGGGCGACCAGCCGGACCGCCGACACCAGGTCCTCCGCGGCCGCCCGCTTGAGCAGGAAGCCCGCGGCGCCCGCGCGCAGCGCGTCGTACACGTACGCGTCGTTCTCGAAGGTGGTCACGACCACGATGCGCGGGGGGCTCTCCAGCGTGGAGAGGATCTGCTCGGTCGCGCGGATGCCGTCGATCTCCGGCATACGGACGTCCATCAGCACCACGTCGGGGCGCAGCTCCCGTACGACGGAGACCGCCTCGGCGCCCGTGGAGGCCTCGCCGACGACCTCCAGGTCGGCCTCGGCGTCGAGGATCACCCGCAGAGCGGTACGGACCATGCGCTCGTCGTCGGCGAGGACGACCCGGGTCGCGCTCATCGCCCGTCGCCCAGCGGGATGCGGGCCGTCAGCCGCCAGCGGTCCCCGTGCGGGCCGGCTTCGGCGCGGCCGCCGAGCAGGGCCGCCCGTTCGGCGATTCCGCGCAGGCCGCGCCCGCCGCCCGGCCGTACCACCGGCGCCCGGTCGGGCAGCGGGTTCTCCATCGTGATCTCCAACTCCGTGTCGTGCACGTGCAGATGAAGCGACACCGGTGCGGTGTCGCCGTAACGCAGGGCGTTGGTCAGGCCCTCCTGGACGATCCGGTACGCCTCACGGGAGACGGCGTCCGGCACGGCGGCCGGGTCGCCCTTCGCCTCGTACGCGACGCGCCGCCGGCCGTGTGCGAGCAGCAGCCCGTCCAGCGCGTCGAGGCCCGGCGTGGGCAGTTCGCCGTTGTCGTCGCCCTGCCGCAACAGGCCGAGCACCGAGTCGAGTTCGCCCACCGTCCGCCGGGTGGTCTCCTCGATCGCGGACAGCGCTTCCCGTACGAACTCCATGTCGGCGGGGGCGTCGCTGTTCAGGACCCGCCGGGCGGCGCCCGCCTGGAGGGTGACCGCGCTCAGCGCGTGGCCCACCGAGTCGTGGAGCTCGCGGGCGAGCCGGTTGCGGACGGCGAGTTCGGCGGCCCGCCGCTCGGCGGCCGCCAGCCGGTCCTCCGGCGTCGGCCCCAGCAGCAGCGGCGCCTGCCTGGCGAGCAGCGCCCCGGCCCCGGCGGCGCAGGCCGCGAGCGCCAGCATCATCAGCGGCGCCGCGACCACGCCCGCGGTCACGACCCAGGGCCGGCTTGCCGGCCAGTAGTAGTTCACGAGCTCGGTGTCCCGCAGCGAGGCGGAGAACGGCAGCGCCATCAGCGTCACCGCGAACGGTGGCAGCGCCAGCGAGACCGCGCTGACCAGCCCGCCGATCCCCACATGCAGCGTGAACCAGGCGGCGGTGCGGGCCTTGGCCTGCCGGCTGCGCGCCGGGCCGTCCGCGAACCGGTCCGCCGCAACCCCGCACATCACGCGCGCCACGGCCACCGACATCGGCCGGGCGAGCGGGAAGAGCGCAGCGATCGCGGCCAGCGGCAGGGCGATCGCGTACGCCCCGAACTGCACGGCCAGGGTCCCGGCGAGCACGTTCGGAGCCTCGATGAACGGGCTCAGGATCATGGTGCCGACCAGCCAGAACGGCATCAACAGGGCGCCGCCCATGATCAGATGGACCCAGCGCAGCCGCGCCCGCTTCCCGAGCAGAGCCCCGCAGAGCTCTTTGACCGAACGTCTCACGCGGCGCGCCGCCGCAGGACCGAGGCGGTGGTGGCGGCGAGGAACAGTCCGGTGATCATTTCTCCAGCGTAGGTCAGCGTCATCAGCCCTGTGGCGGCGTTCTCCGGATCGATGTCGGGCATCAGTGTGGCGAGCAGCATCCAGCCGCCCCACGCGCCGAGGCACGCCGAGCCGACCCACGCGAGCCCCAGCGGCGTACGCACCGGCAGGGAGGGCGCGGGCCGGAAGGCGAGGAGCAGCGCGCCGGCTGCGGCGGCCAGGGGGAACAGGACGTGGACGCCCGCCAGTACGTAGAAGTCCGTGGTGCGCTGCGCGGCCCGGAGCGGGGAAAGACCGGCCGTCGAACCGGACGCCCACAGCAGGTGCATGACGGCGGGAAAGAGCGCGAGGAGCGATCCGGCCACGGCGGTGGACCGCACCAGCGGCCCGGTCACGGTGGTGGGCAGCTCCCAGACGGTGCCCCGCCACAGATGGCCCCAGCGCTCGCGGGCGTACAGCGCGAAGAGGGTCCCCAGGGTCAGGCCCTGCACGATGAAGCCGCCGTAGACGACGCTGAAGACCCAGTCGTGGAGGAACGGTTCCTTCGAGTCCTGCGGCAAGGATCCGTCGCCGAGGGAGAGCAGCAGCTGGATCGGGAATCCCACCATGATCGGGACGAGCAGGCCGGTCGCCGTCCACATCGGCACGGTCAGCAGCCACGCCTTCACGTGTCGGCCCCAGGGCCGGGTGAGCAGCAGCGCGAGGACGACGACGCATGCGTCCATCAGGACGGTCACACCGTTGGCGACGGCGATCATCCCGGGTTCCCTCAGCAGCACGCTGCCCTCCGGGATGCCGATCCTGCTGCCCGAGATCCAGGCGATCTTGAGCGAGAGGTACGGGAGGCAGGACGCGATGGTGAGGGCGCGCAGCGCCCGGCGGCCCCGGCCGATGGCGGGCGCCGCGGGTGGGGCGGGGGTGGCGAGCGACGGTGTCCGTGTCATGCCCTCCACACTCCTGGGCGGCGCCCGCCCGGTGCCTCCTGCGTGGTGAGGAACCGCCTCCGCCGTCCGGCGGAGACGGTGAGGGGGCCCAGGGCGGAGACGGCGCGGGCCCTCGGCGGGGACCGCCCTGGGCCACGAGGAGAAGTGGCCCAGTGTTCCGGCGCGGAAATGCACCATGTGGCACGCCACTTGAACGCGTAGATTGATCATCATGACGACGAAGAACTTCGCCCCTGTCCTCACCCGCGCCGCCGAGGCCGAGACCACCGCGGACCCGAGCAGCGTGATGACCCTGCTCGCCGACTCCGACACCACGGGCGGCTCGCTGACCAGCTACCGCTCCACCTTCGCCAAGGGCGCGGTCGGCGCCCCGGCCCATTTCCACACCCGGGCCTCCGAGATGTTCTACGTCATCGGCGGCGCGCTGGAGGTGCTGGTGGGGGAGGAGCTCACCGTTCTGGAGGCGGGCGACTTCCTCCTCGTGCCGCCGAACACCGCGCACGCCTTCGCCGCCGCGCCCGGGGCGGAGGCGGACGTGCTGTTCGTCTTCACCCCAGGCATGGCGCGCTTCGACTATCTGCGGCTGCTGGGCCGGGTGATGCGCGGCGAGGCGAGCCCGCAGGAGATCAAGGACTCCTCCGAGCTCTACGACAACCACTACGTCGACAGCCCGGTCTGGCGGGAGGCCCTCAGTCGCCGGGCATGAGCGCCCGACTCCCCCTGGGGTGCCCGCCGGGTCAGAGCCTGCGGGTGGCCAGGGTGAGGCGGTCCCGGGCGTCGAACAGCGCGTCCTTGATCATCTGCTCGTGCGCGGGGGTGAGCCGGGCCACCGGCACCGAGCAGCTGATCGCGTCCCGCGCCGGCGTGCGGTACGGGATGGCGACGCCGAAGCAGCGCAGCCCCAGCGTGTTCTCCTCGCGGTCGACGGCGTAGCCCTGCTCGCGCACCTGCCGCAGCTCCTCGATGAGCTGCTCCCGGTCGGTGATGGTGTGCTCGGTGAGCGAGGGCAGCGTCTCGGGGAGCATCTTGCGGACCTGCTCGTCGCTGTGGGTGGCGAGCAGCGCCTTGCCGAGCGAGGTGGAGTGGGCGGGCAGCCGGCGGCCGACCCGGGTGAAGGGCCGCAGGTAGTGCTGGGACTGCCGGGTCGCGAGGTACACGACGTTGACGCCGTCGAGGCGGGCCAGGTGGATCGTCTCGGTGGTGTCGTCCGAGAGCCGGTCGAGGGTGGGCCGGGCCGCCGCGACGACCTCGTCGCCGTCGATGTACGACGTCCCGACGAGCAGGGCGCGTACGCCGATGCCGTACCGCGTACCCGTCGCGTCCGTCTCCACCCAGCCCAGTTCGACCAGCGTGCGCAGCAGCATGTAGAGGCTGGACTTGGGGTAGCCGACGGCCTCCTGGACGGTGGCGAGGGAGTGCATACCGGGACGGCCCGCGAAGTATTCGAGCAACTCCACGGTCCGTACCGCGGACTTGACCTGCGCCCCACCCTGCTCGACAGCCGCCATGGCCCTTGACCCCTTCAAACGCCCGGAAATAGAGTCCCCACGTCCCCCATGCATTCATCATCGGGAACCCTGTTCAGAATACCGAACGCCTCCGGGAAGGAAGCCGCCGTGGGAGCAGCACCAGTCTGGAGTGTGGACCCCCGCACCGGGAAGGCACGCGAACAGGTTGCGGTCGAGGCCACAGCCGACGAGGTCGACCGCGCGGTACGCGCCGCCGAAGCCGCCAGGCCCGCGCTCGCCGACCGTACGGTGCGGGCCGCACTGCTCCGCGCCGCGGCCGACCTCCTCGACGCGGCGGGCGAACAGGTCGTCGAGGCCGCCGACGCCGAGACCGCCCTCGGGCCGACCCGGCTGACCGGCGAACTCGCCAGGACCACCGCCCAGTTGCGGGCCTTCGCCGAGGTCGTCGACGACGGCGCCTTCCTCGACATCCGCATCGACCACGCGGACGCCGACCGCACCCCGCCGTGGCCCGATCTGCGCCGCTGGAAGATCCCCCTCGGGGTCGTCGCCGTCTACTCCGCGAGCAACTTCCCGCTCGCCTTCTCCGTCCCCGGCGGCGACACCGCGAGCGCGCTCGCCGCGGGCTGCCCCGTCGTGATCAAGGCCCACCCCGACCATCCGGCCACCTCCGAACTGTGCGCGGCGCTGCTGCGCAAGGCCGCCCAGCAGGCCGGTCTGCCCGAAACCGTCGTGGCCCTGGTGCACGGCTTCGACGCCGGGGTCGAGCTCGTACGCCACCCGCTGGTCGCGGCGGCCGGATTCACCGGTTCCGTACGCGGCGGCCGCGCCCTCTTCGACGCCGCGGCCGCCCGCCCCGTGCCGATCCCCTTCCACGGCGAACTCGGCTCCCTCAACCCGGTCGTGATCACCGAGGCCGCGGCCGACGAGGGCGCGCGGACACTCGGAGCCGGCCTCGCCGGTTCGATGACCCTGGGCAGCGGACAGTTCTGCACGAAGCCCGGCCTCGTCCTCGCCCCGGCGGGCGACGCCGGTGACCGGCTGCTCACCTCCCTCGCCGCCGCCGTCAGCGAGAGCGAGCCCGGCGTGATGCTCGACCACCGGATGCGCGACGCGTTCGTCGCGGGCGTCGCCGAACGGGCCGCCCTGGACGGCGTGGAGGCGCCCGTCACCCCGGGCGCGGGCGGGGAGCACACCGTGAACGCGGGCTTCCTGACCGTACCGGCGCGGCGGCTGACCGCCGAGGGCCCGCACGATCTGCTGCTGGAGGAGTGCTTCGGGCCGGTGACGGTGGTCGCCCGGTACGAGACGCGGGACGAGATCGACGCCGTACTGTCCCGGCTGCCCGGCAACCTCACCGCCACCCTCCACGCCGCAGCCGACGACCCCGAGGCCCCCGGGCTCCTCGCCGCCCTCACCCCCCTCGCCGGCCGCGTCCTCGTCGGCGGCTGGCCCACGGGAGTCGCCGTCGCCCCCGCCCAGCACCACGGCGGCCCCTACCCGGCCACCACCTCCGCCTCCACCTCGGTCGGCGCCACCGCGATCGAGCGCTGGCTGCGGCCGGTCACCTACCAGTCGGCGCCGCCCGCACTCCTGCCGCCCGAGCTGCGCGACGACAACCCGCTCGGCCTCCCACGCATGGTCGACGGCCGGCCGGAGCCCCTGGCACGCTGACCGCGTGAGCGACGGGACCGACTTGCCCGGACTTCCCTTGCCGCTGCGCCCGTACGGCCCCGACGCCGACTGGGTGTACGAGAACGAACTGCTCATCGGGTGGGCGGGCGCACGCCAGGGCCTTTGCGTCCCTCCCCCATGGCTGACGCATGGTGGACCCCATCCGGCGATGCCCTCGAATCCGCGTCCGACGCGCCGCGACCGGGCCGGACGGACGGGGCGGCGGGTCAGACCCTCACCACGATCTTTCCGGTGTGGGAGTTGGACTCCATCAGCCGGTGGGCGTCCACGATCCGCTCCAGACCGTCGAACGTCTCGGCGACCACCGGCACCAGCGACCCGTCGCGCAGCCCGGAGCCGATGAAGTGGGCGGTGCGGCGCCTGCCCTCGTCACTGTCGACCACCGCGCCGTTGTTGTAGGTGTGCAGGGTCAGCGGCCAGTTCATCGACAGCGCGACCGGGCGTGGGTCGAGCCAGCCGTAGAGCACCGCCGTGCCGCCGGTCGTCAGCGCGTCGCCGATCGCGGCGAAGCCCGGTCCGCCGATCGCGTCGAAGGCCAGCCGCGCCCCCTGCCCGCCGGTGATCCGCCCGACCTCCTTCACCAGGTCCTCGGTGTCGGTCGTGATGACATGGGCCGCACCCAGGTCCAGCAGCCGCTGCCGCTTGGCCTCGCTCCGGGTCGTGGCGATCGGTACGGCGCCGATCCGCACGGCCGTCTGGATCGCCGCTGTACCGACCCCGCTGGACGCGCCGGTGATCAGCACATGGTCGCCGGGGCGCAGACCGCCCGTCGTCACCATGCCGCCGTACGCCGTGGAGTACGTCAGCCACGCGGCGGCGGCCGTCACCGGGTCCGTGCCCTCGGGGCGGGCGACCACGGACGTCTCGGGGAGCACGACCCGCTCGGAGTGGACCCCGTGCACGCCGAAGTCGAAGTTGGCCGCCGTCAGCACCGGATCGCCGGGCGCGAATCCGTCGACGCCGTCGCCGGTCGCCTCGACGACGCCGGCGGCCTCGTAGCCGATCCGGGAGCCGGGGAGCGTGGCCGGGTAGTAGTACGTGCCCGAACGGAACAGGGCGTCCGCGCGGTTGAGGCCGATGGCCTCGACCCGGATCAGCACCTCGCCCGGACCGGGCTCCTGCAGCGGCACGTCCTCGACGCGCAGGACCTCGGGGCCGCCGAGCTCGTGGAAGACAACTGCCCTGGTCAAAGAGGTATTCGTCATGGGAATGAACGTAGGCGGGTGCGGCGAGACGCTCCATGTCCCTGAGGCTCACTTTTATGTCCCCGCGTCTCGCACGCACTGCGTTACGGTGAGCGCATGGACGTACTGAGCGACGCGATCGCCGCCATGCGCACGGGTCGGCCCCACTCCTCACGCACCATCAAGTACGCGCCCTGGGGCGACCGTTTCCCGGCCACCGAGGGCGCCGGATTCCACGTCGTGCTCCAGGGCTCGGCGTGGCTGCTGCCGCCCGAGGACGCGCAGCCCGTCCTGCTCGGCCCCGGCGACGTGGTCTTCCTGGCCCGGGGCTACGGCTACGGCCTCGCCGACCACCCCGACACACCGCTCGACGAGGTCTCCCTCGCCCCTGACGGCAGCCGGCCGGGCACCCGGGCCGCCGCCGACCCGGCCACGGACCGTCGGCCGACGACGCTCATGCTGTGCGGGGCGTACCAGCTGAGCAGGGCGCGGGCGCATCCGCTGCTCGCCGATCTGCCCCCGGTGATCCGCTTCCCGGCCCGGGTCGGCCAGTACCCCGCGCTGCGCGCCACCGTCGAACTCCTCGGCGCCGAACTGGCCGAACCGCAGCCCGGGTCCGACGCGCTCGTGCCCGCGCTCCTGGACACGATGCTGCTGTACCTGCTGCGCGCATGGTGGCGCGAGGAGCGCGCGGGCGAGCCCACGGGCTGGGCGGCGGCCCTCGGCGACCCGGCCGTGACCGCCGCGCTGGACGCCATGCACGGCGACCCGGCCCACCCCTGGACGGTGGAGGAACTCGGCGCGCGGGCGGGCCTGTCCCGCGCCGCCTTCGCCCGCCGGTTCACCGCTCTGGTCGGCCAGTCCCCGCTGGCGTATCTGACCTGGTGGCGGCTGACCACGGCGGGCCGGCTGCTGCGCGAGTCCGACGCGCCGCTGCGCACGGTCGCGGCGCGCGCCGGATACGCCTCGGAGTTCGCCTTCGCCAAGGCCTTCAAGAGGGAGTACGGGCTGCCGCCGGGCCGCTACCGGCGCGACTCCGTGCCGTCGCCAGGCCCGTCGCCAGCGCCGTCAGCGTCAGCAGGCCCGCGCTGATCAGCAGACTCGTACGCATCCCGGTCACGAACCCGTCCGCGACGAGCGCGCCGAACGCCGCGACCGCCAGGCCGCCCGCCGTCTGGCGGGCCGCGTTGAGCACGCCCGCGGCGAGGCCCGCGCGCGCGGCGGGGACCGCCTCCATCAGGGCGGAGGTGAGCGGCGGGATCGTCAGGGCCGCGCCCAGGGCGAGGGGCACCGTCAGGGCCGCCACCAGCGGGGCCGGGGTCCGCGCGGTGACCGGCAGCAGGAGCAGCGCCCCCGAGGCGGCCACCAGCTGGCCCACGAGCATGGGCAGCCTCGGACCGTAGCGGCCCGCCAGGCGCCCCGCGAGGATGTTCACGACCGGGATCAGCGCGGTCATCGGCAGGAACATCAGCCCGGCCGCGAGCGCCGACTGCCCCCGCTGCTGCTGGAAGAACAGGCTCAGTACGAAGACGATCCCGTAGAACGCGACGCTGTTCGCCGCGCCGACCGCGACCGGCACCGACACCGCGCGGTCACGGAACAGGCCGAGCGGCACCACCGGGTGCGGGTGCCGCGACTCGACGGCGAGGAACGCCGCCAGCGCGACGACCCCCACCACCAGCGCCACGAGCCCCGCCCGGCCGCCCTCGATCACGGCGAACGTCAGCGCCGCGATCCCGGTGGCGGCGGTCAGCTGCCCCGGCAGGTCCAGCGGCGCGGGCCGGCGCCGCGAACGCGGCGTACGGGCCAGCAGGACGAGCGCCGCCGCCCCCGCCGGAAGGTTGACGAAGAAGATCGCCCGCCAGTCCCACGCCGTCGTCAGCGCCCCACCGGCCACCGGCCCGAGCGCCACGGCCACCGAGCCGCCCGCCGCCCACAGCGCCACCGCCCGCGCCCGCGGCCCCGCGTCCGGGAACGCCTGCCGCACCAGCGCCAGCGACGCGGGCAGCATCACGGCCGCCGCCATCCCCTGCACCACCCGCGCGCCGATCAGCGCCTCCAGCCCCGGCGCCAGCCCACAGCCCGCCGAGGCCAGCGTGAAGACGGCGACCCCGGCCGCGTACGCCCGCCGCGCCCCGATCCGGTCGGACAGCGCGCCGGTCGACAGCATCAGCGCCGCGAACGCCAGGGTGTACCCGTCCACAACCCACTGCAGCCCGCTCAGCCCGCCGCCCAGCTCGCCCTCGACGGCGGGCAGCGCCACATTCACGACCGACGCGTCCAGGGTGATCAGCGCGAACCCGAGCAGCGCGGCGACCAACGTCGCCCGCGCCCCCGGACCGGTCCCGGGCCGGATGCCGTCGCCAGGGGTGTCGTTCGCGTCATGAAGGGTGCGCGGGTCGGTCGGTTTCAATGCCATGGGGCCACCCTGCTGGCTGCTCCCCGGCGAAGGGAGTGGCTCGATCGCCATCCCTCCTGAGGATCTGGCCACACCCACCCGGCAACCGCCGTCTCCCGCCCCCGCGTCCTGACCATCATGGTCCCCACCGAGATACGCCCCGCCACCGCAGCCGACCTCGACGCCATCGCACTCCTGCACGCCGAGGCCCGCGCCACGTACTACCGCGGCCGCATCCCGGACCACCTGTTCGACAGCCCCGCCGAGCACGCCCGCACCCGCGACGGCTGGGGCCGGGCCATCGCGCGCGGCGACGTGCTGTGCGCCGTACGGGACGGGAAGATCGTCGGCGTCGCCGCGCACCGCTCGGACGACGGCGTCCTCACCCTCACCCAGCTCCACGTCGCCCCGTCCCACTGGCGCCACGGCATCGGCAGCGCCCTGCACACCGCATGCCTCACCGCCTGGCGCCGGGCCGGGGCGCGCACGGCCCGCCTGGAGGTCTACGAGCACAACACACGCGCCCAGGCCTTCTACGCGGCCAGGGGCTGGACCCCCGACCCGGACGGCCCGCGCGCCGGGGCCCATCTGGTGCTGATCCTCCGGCTCGACGGGGCGGCCGGGGAATGAGCGGGGCGCGGTGGCGGACGAGCGCGAGGCCGTCGAACTCGGGGCGAGCGCGGTGCCGTTCTTCGTCATCGACCGCCGCTACGAGGTCTCGGGCGGGCAGCCCGCCGAGATCTTCACCCAGGCCCTGGAGCAGGCGTGGCAGGGGCGGACGGTCGGAGCCCACGCGTAGGGGATTACGGGTGGTCGTGAAAATACGCGATTGACTCACGGTTGGCGGGGTTTCAGGGTGATCCCATGGACACCCTGAGCAGCGCCGAGTTCGCGCCCACGTCGACCTATCTGAACACCTCCAGCTGCGGTCTGCTGCCGCGCCGCACCGTCGAGGCGGTCAAGAAGCTCGCCGAGTCGGGCGCGGACGGACGGCCCGACGGCGCGGGCGACTTCGACACCGTCGAGGCCTCGCGGGCCTCCTTCGCACGGCTCGTCGGAGTGCACGAGGACCGCGTCGCCGTCGGCGGCTCGGTCGCGGTGCATGTCGCGCTGATCGCCGCGTCGCTGCCGGCGGGTGCCGAAGTCGTGTTTCCCGAAGGCGACTTCAGCTCCGTCATCACCCCCTTCACGGTGCGCGGCGATCTGAAGGTGCGGTACGCGCCGCTGGCCGGGATCGCCGACGCCGTCGGTCCCGGTACCGCGCTGGTCGGGCTGTCCGCCGTGCAGTCCTTCGACGGGCGCGTCGCGGATCTGGCGGCGGTGCGGGCGGCCGCGACCGCGCACGGTGCCCGTGTCCTCGTCGACGCCAGCCAGTCGGCGGGCTGGCTGCCGCTGGACGCGGGGGCGTACGACTACACCGTCACCGGTGCCTTCAAGTACCTGCTCTGCCCGCGCGGTACGTCGTTCCTCACCGTCACCGCCGAGGCGCAGGAGTCGCTGCCGCCGGCGCACGCGGGCTGGGTCGCGGCGCAGGGGTCGGCGGGGAGCTTCTACGGGCCGGTGGAGCGGTTCGCCGAGTCGGCCCGGCGGTACGACGAGCCGCCGTCCTTCCTCGCGTACCACGGGGCCGAGCAGTCCCTCGCCCTGCTGGAGGAGATCGGCGTCGACGCGATCCACGCCCACAACACGGCCCTCGCGGCCCGCTTCCGGGAAGGGCTCTCCGAGCTGGGCCACACACCCGTCCCGGGGGACTCCGGCATCGTCGCCGTCCCGGGGCTCGGTGACCGGCAGCCGGAGCTCGCCAGGGCAGGGGTCCTCGTCACGGGGCGCGGGGGCACTCTGCGGGTCTCGTTCCACCTCTACAACCGCGACGCCGATGTGGACCGCGCACTGGAGGCGCTGGCTCCCTAGAAACCGGGTCATTTCGCCTGTTCAGCGGCGCTCATTGGTCTTTCCGCCGAGGGATTTAGGCGTCCATGGTCGAGAACGCACCTTGCTTGCGGGGGTGTTGACGGATTGGATTGCCAAGATCAAGACGACGGGGTTGCTCCCCGGCGTCGAGGAGGAGACATCCATGCTCGACGGCTGTACGCCCTGGCCCGAGGAGTTCGTCGACCGCTACTGGGCGGTCGGGCACTGGCGTGGCAACACGCTGGACAACCTGTTGCGCGGCTGGGCCCTGCAGTACGGACCGCGGACCGCGCTCGTGCACGAAGGCACCCGCATCACGTACGCGGCCCTGAACCGGCGCGTGGACCGCATGGCCGCCGGGCTGCGGCAGCTCAGCATCCGGCCCGGGCAACGGGTCGTCGTCCAGCTCCCGAACGTGCCCGAGTTCGTCATCACCGTGTTCGCGCTGATGCGCGCCGGCGCGGTCCCCGTGCTCTGCCCGCTCTCGCACCGCGCGGCGGAGATGTCCGACCTGGTGCACGTCACCCAGGCCGTCGGCTACGTCGGTCCCGCGACGTACAAGGGCTTCGACCACAGGGCGATGGCCGCGGACATCGCGGCCGGCGGGCCCTTCCTGCGGCGGGTGTTCATCCTTGAGGAGCCGGGCACCTCGAACCCGTACGGCGGCTATACGACCGACCCGTCGGGCTGCCACTACTTCCCGCTGGGCGCCATCGACTCCCCGCCCGTCCCCGCGCTCGCGCTGAGCGCCGACCAGGTGGCGTTCTTCCTGCTCTCCGGCGGTAGCGGCGCGGAGCCCCAGCTCGTTCCGCGCACCCACAACGACTACGCCTACCAGGCGCGGGCCGCCGCCGAGCTGGTGTCGCTCACCGAGAACGACGTGTATCTGGCCGCGCTTTCCGCCGAGTCCCCCTTCACCCTCGGCTGCCCCGGAATCGTCGGCACCCTCTCCGTCGGCGGCACCGTCGTCCTGGCCGACGACCCGGGACCCGCCGAATGCCTGGCGGCCATCGAACGCGAGCGGGTCACCCTCACGTCGGTGGTGCCCGCCGACGCCGAGCTCTGGCTCGACGCGCTTCCCACGGTCCGGGCCGACGTGAGCAGTCTGCGCCTCGTGCAGATCGGCGGCGCGCCCGTGGACCGGGCGACCGCCGAAAGGACGGGCCACGCGTTGGGCTGTGGCCTGCAGCAGGTCTTCGGCATGCCCGAGGGGGTGCTCACGCTCACCCGGCCCGCCGATCCGGACGAGACCGTGCTCACCACGCAGGGCCGCCCGCTCTCGCCCGACGACCAGATCCGCGTGGTCGACGTCGACGGCAAGGACGTGGCCGACGGGGAGCCCGGCGAACTCCTCGCCCGCGGTCCGTACACTCCGCGGGGCTACTACCGGGCGCCCGACCACAACGCGCGTTCCTTCACCGCCGACGGCTACTTCCGCACCGGAGTCCTGGCGCGGCGCACCCCGGGCGGCAACCTGGTGGTGACCGGCCGTATCGCGAAGTAGCGTCGCCCGCCCGCCGGGCGGACGGGACGTCGAAGACACGACCTGGCCGGCGCTGTGACCGCAAAGGTTCGCCGGGCGTCGCGAGCCGGTGAACCTCTCCGGTCGCAGCGCTAGCTAGGGGGTGTCCGGGCAGCCCCCCGTCTCCGTGCAGAGGTTCCCCTCGACCTTGGCCAGCAGCCGGGCCAGCTCGGTGCGCTCCTCGGGGTCGAGCCCGGCGAGGGTGCGCTGCTCCAGTTCGCCCCAGGCCCGCGACACCTCGGACAGGAGCGCGCAGCTGGCTTCGGTGGCCTCGACCAGCACCGCGCGCCGGTCCGCCGGGTCGGGGCGGCGCCGGACGTGGCCCGACTGCTCCAGGCGCTGGAGCATCTTGGTGACGGTCGACGGGTCGAGTTCGCAGGTCTTGATGAGGTCCGACTGGCGTACGGGTCCGCCGGCCCAGAGATGCATCATCACCATCTCCTGGCCGGGGTAGAGCCCGACCTGCTTGAGCAGTTTCCCGGCGGCGATCCGGTGGAGCCTCGCCACCCGGGAGACGGCATGGCTGACCGGGCCGCTGCGGGCGGCGGCCGGCAGCCTGTCGACGGTACAGACGGGGTCGGCCTCGGGTTTCATCGGGCCTCCTCGGGGCGCCGCTGGGGAATTCTGTGGCGCCTTCGACGGTCCCACACGTGCCCACCCACAGATTACCTTGGTCGGCCAACGAATGGGTTACAGTGGACCTCGGCGCACTTACTTGGCCGACCAATAGTCTCGTTCTCCGGGAGCCGTCATGACCACCGCCTTCGACCCGATCGACCTGTCCGGCACGCAGCTCGCCAACCGCATCGCGATGGCGCCGATGACCCGCAGCCGCGCCCACGGACCGGGCCTGACCCCGACCGACTCCGTGGTCGAGTACTACGCGCAGCGCGCCTCTGCCGGTCTGATCATCACCGAGGGCATCCAGCCCTCCGTGATCGGCCAGGGCTACCCCAACACCCCCGGTCTGCACAGCCGCGAGCAGGTCGCCGCCTGGCGCGAGGTCACGGACGCCGTCCACGCCAAGGGCGGCCGGATCTTCGCGCAGCTCATGCACGCGGGCCGGATCGGGCACCCCGTGATCTGGCCGGACCAGGAGCTGGTCAGCGTCGCGCCGTCCGCCGTCACCCCCGCCGGCCAGCTGTTCACGGGCGAAGGTCTCCAGGACTTCGTCCCGCCGCGCGAGCTGTCCGGTGACGAGGTGCGCGCCACCATCGGCGAGTACGTGGACGCCGCGCGCAACGCGATCGAGGCGGGCTTCGACGGGGTGGAGCTGCACGGTGCCAACGGCTACCTCATCCACCAGTTCCTCTCCACCAACACCAACCGGCGCACCGACGAATGGGGCGGCTCCGTCGAGAACCGCATCCGCTTCGCGGTCGAGGTGACCCGGGCCGTGGCGGACGCGATCGGCGCCGGGCGCACGGGCCTGCGCATCTCGCCCGGGAACACGTACAACGACATCGCCGAGACGGACACCGAGGCGACCTACACCGCGCTGGTCGGCGCCCTGGAGCCGCTGGGCCTCGGCTACCTCCACGTCGTCGAGATGGTGCCGGGCCACCGGGAACTGACACTCGCCCTGCGCAAGGCGTCCACCAGCACCTTCATCCTCAACCCGTTCACCGACGGGCCGACGGGACCCGATGCGCTCGCGCTGGTCGAGGACGGCGTCGCCGACATCGTGGCGTACGGCGCGCTCTTCCTCGCCAACCCGGACCTGCCGGCCCGGCTCGCGGCGGGTGGGCCCTACAACACCCCCGACACCGCCACGTTCTTCGGCGGGGACGACAAGGGCTACATCGACTACCCGGCCCTCACGAACTGACGGGCGCACGGGTACGAGGGAACAGGGGATACGGGGGAAACGGGGGGAGGGGGCCGGTCGCGTACTCCGCGTCCGGCCCCCGGCCCGTGTCCAGCGCCTCTGGCTCGTCGTGCTCAGCGCACAGGAGTGAAGTCCCTCGCTCCGATGAAGGAGGGCCGCGGCACCGGCGCCGCGAAGGGCTCCTGGGCCGCGTTCTCCACGCTGTTGAAGACGATGAAGACATTGCTGCGCGGATACGGGGTGATGTTGTCCCCTGAGCCGTGCATGCAGTTGCAGTCGAACCAGGTCGCCGAACCCGCCCTGCCGGTGAACAGCCGGATCCCGTGCCGGTCCGCGAGCGCGGTCAGGGCCTCGTCCGACGGGGTCCCCGCGTCCTGCATCTTCAGCGACTGCTTGTAGTTGTCCTCGGGCGTGGCGCCCGCGCAGCCGAGGAACGTGCGGTGCGAGCCGGGCATGATCATCAGCCCGCCGTTGGTGTCGTAGTTCTCGGTGAGCGCGATCGACACCGACACGGTCCGCATCCGGGGCAGTCCGTCCTCGGCGTGCCAGGTCTCGAAGTCGGAGTGCCAGTAGAAGCCGGAGGCCCCGAAGCCGGGCTTCACGTTGATACGGGACTGGTGGACGTACACGTCCGAGCCGAGGATCTTCCGGGCCGTGCCCACCACCCGCTCGTCCCGGACCAGACCCGCGAAGACCTCGCTGATCCGGTGCACCTCGAAGACCGACCGTACGTCCTGCGACTTCGGCTCGACGATCGCGCGTTCGTCGGCCCGTACCGCCGGATCGGAGATCAGCCGGTCCAGCTCGGCGCGGTAGACCGCGACCTCGTCCGGAGTGATCAGCTGCTCGACCGCGAGGAAGCCGTCCCGTTCGTACGACTCGAGGCCGGGCGCGTCACCCCAGACGACCGGGTCCTGGCGCGGGGTGAGCGCCTCGGTCGTGCCGCGCGTCGGGTAGAGATCCGTCACCGTCGTCGTCATGGTCACGCCTCCTCCGTCAGCTGGGGGTCCCCCCAGGCCTCCGGCTCTGGGGGAGGGTAGACGCCGTTCTCGTCGTGGTCCTCCCGTCCGGTCACGGGAGGGTTGAAGACACAGACGCAGCGGAAGTCGGTCTTCGGGCGCATGGTGTGCCGCTCGTGGCCGTCCAGCAGGTACATCGTGCCGGGCTCGATCCAGTGCGTCTCGCCGGTCTCGTCGTTCGTGAGCTCGGCCTCACCCTCCACGCAGAGCACGGCCTCGATGTGGTTCGCGTACCACATCGACGTCTCCGTACCCGCGTACAGGACGGTCTCGTGGAGCGAGAACCCGGCCTTCTCCTTGGCGAGCACGATCCGCTTGCTCTCCCAGGTGCCGGACTTCGACTTGACGTGCCGGTCGGTGTTCTCGATGTCCTTGAACGATCGGACGATCACGGTGCGTTCAGATCCCTTCTCTTACGTACGGTGCCCGGCGGTGCCGGGTGGTGTCGGGGCGCCGGACGGCCTCAGGCGGTCTCGCGGACGGCGCGGGCGAGGGTGCGCAGCCCCTCGTCCAGCTCGTCGACGGTCACGGTGAGCGGCGGCAGCAGCTTCACCACCTCGCTCTGCGGACCCGAGGTCTCCAGCAGCAGCCCGAGTTCGAAGGCGCGCGCGCAGACGGCGCCCGCGCGCGCCTTGTCGGCGAACTCCAGGCCCCAGACCAGGCCGCGGCCCCGGTAGTGGGCCCCGTCGGCCGAGTTCTCGTCGCAGATCGCGAGCAGCGCCTGCTCGACCTGCTCGCCACGGGCCAGCGTCTGCTTCTCCATCTGGCCGTCGGCCCAGTACGTGTCCAGGGCCGCGGTGGCGGTCACGAAGGCCGGGTTGTTGCCGCGGAACGTGCCGTTGTGCTCGCCCGGCTCCCAGACGTCCAGCTCCGGGTTGAACAGGCACAGCGACATGGGCAGTCCGTAGCCGCTGATGGACTTCGACAGGGTGACGATGTCCGGGGTGATGCCCGCCTCCTCGAAGGAAAAGAAGGCACCGGTGCGGCCGCAGCCCATCTGGATGTCGTCGACGATGAGCAGCATGTCGCGGCGGTGGCAGAGGTCGGCGAGGGCGCGCAGCCACTCGGGACGCGCCACGTTGATGCCGCCCTCGCCCTGCACGGTCTCGACGATGACCGCGGCCGGCTTGTTCAGGCCCGAGCCCTGGTCCTCCAGGAGCCGCTCGAACCAGAGGAAGTCCGGGACCTGGCCGTCGAGATAGTTGTCGAACGGCATCGGGGTGCCGTGCACCAGCGGAATCCCGGCCCCGGCCCGCTTGAAGGCGTTGCCGGTGACGGCGAGCGAGCCGAGCGACATCCCGTGGAAGGCGTTGGTGAACGAGACGATCGACTCGCGCCCCTTCACCTTGCGGGCCAGCTTGAGCGCCGCCTCCACCGCGTTGGTGCCGGTCGGGCCGGGGAACATGACCTTGTACGGGAGGTCGCGCGGCCGCAGCACGATGTTCTGGAAGGACTCCAGGAACGCGCGCTTGGCGGTCGTCGCCATGTCCAGGCCGTGCGTGATGCCGTCGCGTTCCAGGTAGTCGAGCAGCGCGCGTTTGAGTACCGGGTTGTTGTGGCCGTAGTTGAGTGATCCGGCACCGGCGAAGAAGTCGAGGAAGGTGTGGCCGTCCTCATCGGTGAGGCGGGCGCCCTGCGCGCGGTCGAACACGGCGGGCCAACCACGGCAGTAGCTGCGCACCTCCGACTCCAGGGTCTCGAAGACGCTCAGGGCGGGCGGGGTGATGGTCACAGCGGTTCTCTCCTGAGGTGGGGGTCGTCGGACGGCGGTCGGACTGCGGTCAGGCGGCGATCGGGCCGATGCGGTACAGCACTTCGGGCTGGTGCCCTCCGTCGGGGAACAGCCCCCCGTCGAAGAGGACCTCGCGCTCCAGCGACGCGCCGCGGCGCTCGGCGTACGACGTGAACAGGCGGTCGGAGGCGGTGTTGTCCGGGGTGACGGTCGTCTCGATGGAGCGGATACCGTGCGCGGCGCCGACGCGGTGGGTCAGCGCGTCGAGCAGCGTGCCGGCCAGACCGCGGCCGCGGTGGCCGTGGTCGACGGCGACCTGCCAGACGACGAGTACGTCCGGGCGCTGCGGTCTGATGTATCCGGTGACGAACGCGATCGGCTCGCCGTCCGTGCCGCGGGCCACCACGGAGGTCGCGGCGAAGTCACGGCACCACAGCAGATAGCTGTACGAGGAGTTGAGGTCGAGAACCTCGGAGTCGCGGGCTATTCGCCAGATCGCGGCTCCGTCCTCCACTCGTGGGCTGTCGATGCTCAATGCGGTGGTCATGCGGATTGAATTTACCGAGGGAATTCTCGGATTGCATCGGGGGAGGGGGTTGGGTGGCGCACCTTTCTGTGTTATCGCGCGGGCGCGGGCGCCGCGCGAGGCCGTACCGAACTCTCCCCGTTTGACCGGGAGTTATGGGACAAAAAAATCTTGGATGTGGGGTCGGTCACATGCGTGTAACCTGTCTGGAATATGGGATTCGGGCCCTGTCGAAACTTTAGTGTTTAGGGTGCTGAAAACCGGGCAGAAGAATGCGGGGAGCTACTCTCGATAAAGTAGCTCCCCGCATTTTTGAATTCATGCGCTATTTGTTTGTTTGTCGAGGGTGTGAAGGTGGGGTGCTGTCGGGTGTGGGGCAGGACCGGGATCAGCGCCGCCAGGCGTCCGCCGCCGCCCGGCGGGCCCCCTCCAGGTCCACCTCGCGGCCGTACTCGCCGAGTGCCCCGCCCAGCGCCGCCAGTGAGGACTGCACGGCGCCACGGCTCGCGTCCGCCCCGTAGTGGTTCACCCGGATCATCTCCGAGGACAGCGCGCCGCCCCCCGCGACCAGCGGCAGTGCCGGATCGGCCGCCAGTGCCTTCGCGACCAGATCGGAGGCGTCGACACCGGCGGGGGAGCGCAGTGTGGTCGCCACCGGGGCCGCGTCCTTCGCCTCGTGGACGTACGGCGTGAGGCCGCCGCCCAGCGCCAGCGCGCCCGCGCGCGTCGCCGCGGCGGCGGAGGCGTGCCGTCCCGTCAGCGCGTCCAGGCCCTCCGCCTCGATCCGCTCCAGGCAGGCGTCCAGCGCCAGCATCTCCAACTGCGCGGGGGCGTGGAGCAGTGCCTTGCGGCCGCCGTCGATCCAGCGCTCCTTCCAGTCCAGCAGCGAGAGGTACGAGTGGCGGGGCGCGGCCGGGTTCGCCGCGAACCGCTCCCAGGCGCGCTCGCTCACCGACACCGCGGAGACCCCGGCCGGGCCGCCCATCGCCTTCTGCGCCCCGATCACACACAGGTCGACGCCCCACGCGTCGGGCAGCAGCGGCTCGGCGCCCACGGAGGCGACGGCGTCCAGCATGAACAGCGCGCCATGGGCGCGGACCACCTCGCCGATCTCCGCGACCGGGTTGGTGTTGCCGGTGGCCGCCTCGGCGTGGACGAGGGAGACGAAGTCGATCTCCGGGTGCTCGTGCAGCGCCCGCGCGATCAGGTCGGCGGTCACGGCGGTGTGGAACGGCACCGACAGATCGATCACCGCCGCCCCGCAGTCACGCAGCCAGTTCCCGAAGGTCTGGCCGTACGGCCCCGTGACCACGTTCAGCGCGGCCGAACCCGGCCGGGCGCCGCTGCGGATGCAGCCCTCCAGCGGGAGCAGCGCCTCGCCCTGGGTGATGACCACGTCCTGCTCGGTGGAGAGCAGGGCGGCGACCCTTCGCTCGATGTCCGCGAAGTGCGCGGCGGTCAGCGGGGCCAGGTCCAGGAACGGGTGTGTCACGGCGGTGCTCTCTTCGCTCTCTGCGGGGCGTGTCATCGGGACGTGTCTTCGGGTCGTGTCTTCGGGTCGTGTCTTCGAGTCGTGCGAGGTCGTCGAACGTTCTCGGTTGTCCTCGGTCGTCCTCGGTCGAGGGTAGGGCAGGGCTCGTAGAGTGCTGGTCATGAGCGATCACGTGGTGCTGCATGTGAAGGGGCGGGTGCTCGTCGGGCCCGAGGAGGTGCGGGACGAGCTGTGGGTGGTCGGCGGCCGGATCACGTACCGGCGGCCCGCCGGCGAGGCGCGGACGATCGAGGGCTGGGCGCTGCCGGGGCTCGTCGACGCGCACTGCCATGTCGGCCTCGACGCGCACGGCGCGGTGGACGAGGCGACCAGCGAGAAGCAGGCGCTGACCGACCGGGACGCCGGCACGCTCCTCATCAGGGACGCGGGCTCGCCCGCCGACACCCGGTGGATCGACGACCGGGAGGACCTGCCGAAGATCATCCGGGCCGGGAGGCACATCGCCCGCACCCGCCGCTACATCCGCAACTACGCCCACGAGATCGAGCCCGAGGACCTCGTCGCGTACGTGGCGAGGGAGGCGCGGCGCGGTGACGGCTGGGTCAAGCTCGTCGGCGACTGGCTCGACCGCGAGGCGGGCGACCTGGGCGCGTGCTGGCCGCGAGGCGCCGTCGAGGCGGCCATCGCCGAGGCGCACCGGCTGGGTGCGCGCGTCACCGCGCACTGCTTCGCCGAGGACTCGCTGCGCGATCTGGTCGAGGCGGGTATCGACTGCATCGAGCATGCGACGGGGCTGACGGACGAGACCATTCCGCTGTTCGCCGAACGGGGCGTGGCGATCGTCCCCACCCTGGTCAACATCGCCACGTTCCCGCGGCTCGCGGCGGGCGGGGAGGGGAAGTTCCCGCGCTGGTCGGCCCATATGCGGCGGCTGCACGAGCGCCGCTACGACACGGTCCGCTCGGCGTACGACGCCGGCATCCCCGTCTACGTCGGCACCGACGCGGGCGGATCGCTGCCGCACGGGCTCGTCGCGGCGGAGGTCGCGGAGCTCGTGAAGGCGGGCATCCCGGCGGTGGAGGCGCTCTCGGCGACGGCGTGGGGAGCGAGGCGCTGGCTGGGGCGGCCGGGGCTGGAGGAGGGCGCCGAGGCGGATCTGGTGGTGTACGAGGCCGATCCGCGGGCGGACGTGCGGGTGCTGGCGGCGCCGCGCAGGGTGATTCTGCGGGGGCGGGTCATCGGTTGACGTGGTGGTGACGCGGGAGGGGTTCGGATCGTTGAGGCACCTGGCGTGCGTGCGCTGCGTATCGGGCGTGCGCCTCGTCTGCGCCCGATCTGCGCCGGGTATGCGCCGTGTTCGGGCCATCAGGCGGTGGTGACGGGAATACTTGTGCCCTCTTAATCGAATGCCTGGGCGGAAACCCCCCTTTGGGGTGAACTCACGTCAGGTGTCTGCCGGTTCACTCTCAGTGCGTAAGGATTCCGGTGTTCTCAGTCGCCGCCACCGCGCACGAGTCCCTGTTGCGGGCGGGTTCGGTGACGTCATGTCTCCTGTGGGGGTTCCACCACCTTGAACAGCAACACCTGCCGCACGCTCTCCGCCGCGCTGACCACCGGGCTGGTCACCGGGCTGGCCGCCGGGCCGATGGCGCTCGCCGTCGCGGCACCGGCCCACGCCACGGGCGGCGGTGACGGGCGGGCGAGTGCGGTCGTGCTCCGCACCGGCCTCGACGTCTCCCTGCTCAACAAGACCGTCAACGTGCCGCTGAAGGCCTCGCTCAACGAGGTGCAGGCGCCCGCGAGCGCCGAGAAGACCGCCCTGAGCGTGCAGCTGGACAGCGTCGACCGGGGCAGGCCGTTCAGTGTGCTCCGGGCGGACGTCGCGACGGCGAAGGCGACCGCGGACCGGCACAGGGCGGAGGGGCAGACCAACCTCGCCCATGCGAGGGTGCACGTCCCCGGGCTGCCGTTGCTGTCCCTCATCGAGGTCGAGAAGGTCACGTCCAAGGCGGTGTGCGAGGCGGGCAAGCAGCCCGTCGCCCAGTCGAACCTGCTCGGCACGGTCAGGGTGCTCGGGAAGAAGGTCACCCTGACGGCGGGCGGTACGACCCGGGTCGCGGTGCCCGGGGTCGGTGAGGTCACGCTCGACCTGTCCCGTACGGAGGTCACCTCGCGGACGGCCGCGGCCACGGCGCTCGAACTGAAGGTGTCCGTCAACCCGCTGGAGCTGAACGTCGCGGAGGTCGAGGGGACGGTGACGCTGGCCGCGGCGACGTGCGAGTCCCCGTCGGCGTCGGCGGCACCGGCGTCCGCTCCGGACATCAAGCCCCAGGCGGCGGCCGAGCCCCTGAAGGCGCCGGACCTCGCCGAGACCGGGGGCAGCTCGCTGACCCCGTACCTCACTGCCGGCGCGATCGCCCTCCTGGCGATCGGCGCGACCGCGGTGGCCCTGGCCCGCCGCCGCGCCCGCGCCTGACCCGGTCCCACGCGGCAGCCGCCGGTTGCCCCGGGTCGAGGTCATCGGCCAGGCCACCGCCGGTGGGTGGCGGAGCGGGGTCCCTCCGGGCTCGACTCCTCGGCGTCGGCGGCAAACCGCCCCCCAGGTAGACGACCGGCCATTACCTCCCCCAGAGCTTCGCCTGGGAGGTACCCCCAGGCCTGCGGGGCCGACCCTCCACGCCCCCACCCCGACTCCGTCTACCGGGTGCGGGCCGTGGGCGGGCGGGACGCGCCAGGGTGGGCTCGGATCCGCCGCCCGCCTGCGGGCCCTGGGTGGGTGGGACACGCCGGGGTGGGTTCAGCTCCGTCTACCGGGTGCGGACCGTGGGTGGGCGGGACGCGCAGGGCGGGTTTAGCTCCGTCCGCCGGGCGCGGGCCGTCGTCCGTGGTTTGTGGGCATGCGTTCCGCGGGGCGGAACGGGTGGGCACAAACCACCCACCGGCCCGCAGCCATGCAGCTGCCTCGGGTGGCACCGGACGGGGCGCCCGGCCCCCTGGGGGGGCACGTACCCCCAGCGGCCCCGGCCCGCACCTGCCTCCGGTGGCACCGGGGCGCCCTCGCCGACGGGCGCCTCCCGGTCAAGCCCGCCCGTGAGGCGCCGCGCGCCCACCCCGCCCCCCGCCGGAGGCTCATCGCGGTGACGCGCCGCACGCCGCCACCATCGTCAGCGCCTGATCCAGCGCCTGCAGGAAGCGGTTCGTTGTCGCGCGGTCGCGGACCGCGAGCCGCAGCCACCGCCCGTCCAGCCCCGGAAACGTATCCCCGCGCCGCGCCGCGAAGCCCAGGCCGCGCAGTCGCTCCCGCACCTCGTCCGCCCGGTCGATACGGACCAGGACGAAGGGACCCTCCGCCGCCGGTACCACCCGTACCTCGTCGAACTCCGCCAGCCCGGCCAGCAGATGGGCCCGGTCCTTGGCGATGCGTTCGGCGGCCTCGGCCGCCTCCGCGAGGGCCCGCGTGGACACGCACGCCTCCGCCGCCGCGAGGGCCGGCGTGGACACCGGCCACAGCGGCTGCGCCCGCTCCAGCGCGGCGATCGTCTCCGGCTCGGCGAGTACGTAACCGATCCGCAGCCCCGCCAGCCCCCACGTCTTGGTGAGGCTGCGCAGCACCACCAGCCCGGGGACGTCGGTCCGCGAGGCCAGGGCCTCCGGCTCGCCCGGCACCGCGTCCATGAACGCCTCGTCGACCACCAGGATCCGGCCCGGCCGGGCCAGCCGGGCGATGTCCGCGGCCGGATGCAGCACCGACGTCGGGTTCGTCGGATTGCCGACGGCGACCAGATCGGCCGACTCGGGAACGGCCGCCGGATCCAGCCGGAAGCCGTCCTCCTCCCGCAGCAGCACCCGCGTCACCTCGTGCCCCGCGTCCCGCAGGGCGGCCTCCGGCTCGGTGAACTGCGGGTGCACGACCACCGGCCGCCGCACCCGCAGCGCCCGGGCGAGCAGCACGAACGCCTCCGCCGTTCCCGCCGTCAGCAGGACCCGCTCCACGGGCAGCCCGTGCCGCGCCGCGACGGCCGCCCGTGCCGCCCGGCCGTCGGGGTACGCGGCCAGTGAGGTCAGCGACCCGGAGATGTGCTCGCGCAGCCAGTCCGGGGGAGTACCGGTACGGACGTTGACCGCCAGATCGGTCAGCCGCGGATCGCGCACCTCCGCGTCACCGTGGTGCCGCAGATCGTGGCGGTCAGTGGGCGAGTGCATGATGCTCCCGCACGAGACCCGCGACGGCCTCCCGGTAGCGCTCCACGACCAGATCCGCCAACTCCTCGACGGGGCCGATCACGTCCGCGTACCGCACGGCGGTCTCCGGGTGCGCCTCGGCCCAGCCGTCCGCGTGCAGCCGGGCCCGGTCCACCGGGCCGCCGTCGAACAGGACGTACGGCAGGACGACGATCCGGCGTGCCCCGAGCCGTACGCAGCGGTCGAGCCCGGTCGGCACATCGGGTGCGGCCGACGAGACGAACGCCGTCTCGACGCCGGCGTACCCCCGGCCCTCCCAGAGCAGTCGCGCGGCGCGGTGCACCTCGGCGTTGGCCTGCGGGTCGGTCGAACCGGGCGCCACCAGGAGGACGGTCACCTCGGCGCGGTCCCGCGGCGTACGGGCCGTCCCGCCGAGCGCCTCGTCCAGCCGCCGCTCCAGCACGGCGAGCAGCGCGGGATGCGCCCCCAGAGCACGCCCCCGCGCGACGGCGACCTCCGGGTAGTCGCGGCCCGCGGCCTCCAGCGCCTCGGCCACGGCCGTCTCGGCACGCGCGTCGGGCACCAGGGCCAACGAGACCGCCGCGAGCCGCTCCGTACCCGCGGCGACGAGCTCGGCCACGGCCTCGCCGAGCGGCCAGCGGTCCGCGCCGACGAGACCGCCCGCCACGGGAATGTCGGGGTGACGGCTGCCCAGCAGCCCAACGAAGTCCCGGAAGGCCGCCGCCGCGGCGTCGTGCCGGGCGCCGGGTGCGGCGATGAGCAATGCGGGCGGGGAAGTCACACGTTCTCCTTGCGGACGGGGCGGCGTTGCGAGGCCGGCCGCCGACGGTCATGACCGAGATCATGTCCAACCCGACCGGATCCACTCCGGGCGGGTGCCGGGTCGACCCCGGGCGGTTATGTGGCCGAATCCGGCACGTTACCGCTCCGCTCCCGGCACCGGAACCGAGCCCCCTGCCGCAGTCCCGGGCCGCCCCGGATCCGGCCGGCCCGCAGGCAGGTACGCGATGGCGGCAGGGGGCTCTGCGGGGCCTGTTCCTGGTGTCCGGTGCGCCTCGTCGATGGCGGGTGTCGTGGTTTCGGCCGTCGGGTTCGGCTGGTCCGCAGGCAGGTACGCGATGGCGGCAGGGGGCTCTGCCGGGTCTGTTCCTGGTGTTCGGTGTGCGTCGTCGATGGCGGGTGTCGTGGTTTCGGCCGTCGGGTTCGGCTGGTCCGCAGGCAGGTACGCGATCGCGCAGGTCGCTCTGCCGGGGCGGCTCCCGGTCCCCGACGTCCGCTTCGGTACGAGGAGTTCGCCACCGCCGGCGAGCGCCGCGGCCTCGGCCACCGAAGGGGTGCCCACCGCGTCGCGCGGGGCCGTGGACGGGTGCGGGACGGGCACCCGGGCCAGATCCCGCGCCGGGTACGTCCGCAGCGGGACGCCGAGCCGGGCGGCGGCCGCCACGATCCCCGGCTCGTCCGCCTTGGTGTCGACGGTCGCCAGGGCGACGACCCGCCCGGCCGCCTCCCCGGCCTCCCGCAGGGCGCGGCGGACCAGCCCGAGGACCTCCTCCGGCGGTACGCCTCGGCGGGCGCCGACCCCGACGACCAGGGCCTGCCCGAGTGCGCCCGCGCCGGGTCTCACGCCCGGCCGGACCAGCCCGCGCACTGGTCCACCAGGCGGCGCGCCGCACCGGGCGCCCCGGCCCAGTGCGTGTGCACGTAACTCGCGTGCACACCCTGCTGGACGAAGCCCTCGACCCGCCGCTCGGGCTGCGTCAGCCCCCACGCGGCCTGCGGTCCGGCTCCCGGCTCCAGGACCGTGCGGTGGAACTCGTGCCCGCGCATCCGCGTCCCAGCCGCCGCCAGCACGCTGTCGCTGACCGCCACCGCGTCCCGGTAGCCGAGCGTCAGCCGCTCCGACATCCGCGCGTCGGCGTCCAGCACCCCGCACATGGGCCTGCCGTCCAGCGAACGCGCCAGATAGAGGAGCCCGGCGCACTCGGCCGCGATGGGCGCCCCCGCACGGGCCAGCTCGGCGACCGCCTTGCGCAGCCGGGAGTTGGCGGACAGTTCGGGGGCGTACACCTCGGGAAAGCCACCGCCGATGACGATGCCGCTGGTGCCCTCGGGGAGCTCCTCGTCGCGGAGGGGGTCGAAGGGGACGACCTCCGCCCCGGCGGCCCGCAGCAGTTCCGCGTGCTCGGCGTACGAGAACGTGAACGCGGCTCCTCCGGCCACCGCGATCACGGGGTTGCGCCCGCCCGGTACTCCTCCCGCGTCGGGCTCCCACGGGGCCTCGGTGACCTCCGGCGCGCTCCTGGCCAGGGCGAGCAGCCCCTCCAGGTCGCACCCCGACCGCACCTGCTCCGCCTGCGCGGCCACCGCGTCCAGCGCCTCCGCGCGCCGCTCGGCCACCGGCACCAGCCCCAGATGCCGGGACGGCGTCGCGACGGCCGGCGCCCGCCGCAGCACGCCCAGGACCGGCACACCGGACTCCTCCAGGGCCTCCCGCAGCAGCGCCTCGTGCCGGTCGGTCGCGACCTTGTTGAGGATCACCCCGCCGAGCCGGACCTCCGGGTCCCACGACGCGAAACCGTGTACCAGCGCCGCCACCGAACGCGACTGCGACGACGCGTCCACGACCAGCACCACCGGCGCCCGCAGCAGCTTCGCCACCTGAGCCGTCGAGGCCAGTTCGCCCGCGCCCGACGCGCCGTCGTACAGCCCCATCACGCCCTCGATCACCGCCAGATCGCAGCCGCGCGCGCCGTGCGCGAAGAGCGGCGCGATCAGGCCCGTACCGCACATGTACGCGTCGAGGTTGCGGCCCGGTCTGCCGGTGGCGAGCGCGTGATAGCCCGGGTCGATGTAGTCGGGTCCGACCTTGTGCGGGGAGACCGCCAGACCGCGTGAGGCGAACGCCGCCATCAGGCCCGTGGCGACCGTGGTCTTGCCGCTGCCGGACGCGGGCGCGGCGATGACGAGCCGGGCTACCACTCGATACCCCGCTGACCCTTCTGACCCGCGTCCATCGGGTGCTTGACCTTCGACATGTCGGTGACGAGGTCGGCGAAGTCGAGAAGGGCCTGCGGGGCGTTGCGCCCGGTGATCACCACGTGCTGGGTGCCGGGGCGGTCGCGCAGGACCTGGATGACCTCGTCGGTGTCGATCCACCCCCAGTGCAGCAGATACGCGAACTCGTCCAGGACGTAGAACTTGTACGTCTCCGCCGCCAGATCGCGCTTGACCTGTTCCCAGCCCTCCCGGGCCTTGTCCTCGTGGGACTGCTCTCCCTCGGCCGGGGCGCGCTGGATCCAGGACCAGCCCTCGCCCATCTTGTGCCAGTCCACCTTCCCGCCCTCACCGGACGCCCCGAGCACCTTGAGCGCGTTCTCCTCGCCGACCTTCCACTTCGCCGACTTGACGAACTGGAACACCCCGACCGGCCAGCCCTGGTTCCAGGCGCGCAGCGCCATCCCGAAGGCGGCGGTCGACTTCCCCTTGCCGACGCCCGTGTGCACCATCACCAGCGGGCGGTTACGGCGCTGACGGGTGGTGAGTCCGTCCTCCGGTACGACGCTCGGCTGTCCCTGCGGCACTACGCGGCCCTCCTCGAATCGCTGCCAGTGTTGCCAGTGTTGCGGATGTCCCGTACGAGTCCGGCGATGCTGTCCGCGCGCAACTCGTCCAGCGTGATGACGGTGCCGCTCAGATCGACGGCCAGCCGTCCGGCGAGACCGAGCCGGACCGGGCCGGTCTCGCAGTCGACGACGACGGACGCGGTGTCGTCGGCGGCGTGCAGCCGTGCCGCCCGCCCGGCCAGCGCCACCGGGTCGGGGCCGCCGGTCGCGCGGCCGTCGGTCACCACCACCAGCAGCGGGCGGCGCGCCGGATCGCGCAGCCGCTCCACGCGCAGGACGTCGTGCGCCTTGAGCAGCCCGGCCGCCAGGGGCGTACGCCCTCCCGTGGGCAGCCGCTCCAGCCGCGCGGCCGCCGCGTCCACCGACGAGGTCGGCGGCAGCGCCAGGTCCGCGCCGGAACCCCGGAAGGTGACCAGGCCGACCTTGTCGCGCCGCTGGTACGCGTCCAGCAGCAGCGACAGGACCGCGCCCTTGACCGCGCCCATCCGCTGCCGGGCCGCCATCGACCCGGACGCGTCCACGACGAACAGCACGAGGTTGCCCTCGCGGCCCTCGCGGGTCGCCTGGCGCAGATCGTCACGGCGGACGACGAGTCCGGGTCCGGAGCGTCCCCGCGCCCGCTGATGGGGCGCGGCGGCCTGCACCGTCGCCGCCAGGTGCAGCTTGGTCAGCGCGCCTTGGGGACGCCGGGAGCCGGTGGTCCTGCCGTGTTCGGTACGGGCGCGGGAGCGGCGCCCGGCCGCGCCCTCGCCGAGGCCGGGCACGCTGAGCATCTTCGTACGGAACGGCTCGGCGGCCCGTACGGCGGCCTGCTCGCCGGCGCCCGCACCGGGGGAGGGGGCGGCGGACGGCTCGGGCTGTTCGGCCTGTTCAGGCTGCTCGGGCTGCTCGGCGGGCGGCGGCGCGTCGGGCCCCTGCCCCTGCGGGGGAACGGCGCCACCGCCACTCGGGCCGCCGTCCGGACCGTCGGGGTCCGGCTCCGGCTCCGGGTCCGGCTCGTCGTCCCCGCCGAACTGCTCCAGCGTCTCGTCGAGCTTGTCCTCGTCCAGGCCCGGCGCGTCGAACGGGTTCCGGCGCCGCCGGTGGGGCAGCGCGAGGAGCGCGGCCTGCCGGACGTCCTCCTCCCGTACGTCCGTACGCCCGGCCCACGCCGCGAGCGCCGTCGCCGTCCTGGCCATCACGATGTCGGCGCGCATGCCGTCCACCTCGAACGCCGCGCAGGTCGCCGCGATCTGCCGCAGCGCCGCGTCACCCAGCTCCACCTGCGGCAGCAGGGCGCGGGCCGCGACGATCCGCTCCCGCAGCGTCGCCTCCTCGTCCGCCCAGCGCGCCGCGAAGGCGCCGGGATCGTCGTCGTACGCCAGCCTCCGCCGCACGACCTCCACCCGCTGCTCGGGCTCCCGGGACGCGGCGACCTCCACGGTCAGCCCGAACCGGTCCAGCAACTGCGGCCGCAGCTCGCCCTCTTCGGGGTTCATCGTCCCGACCAGCAGGAACCGCGCGGCATGCCGTACGGAGACGCCCTCGCGCTCCACGTACGAGGCGCCCATCGCGGCCGCGTCCAGCAGCAGGTCCACCAGGTGGTCGTGGAGGAGGTTGACCTCGTCGACGTACAGCACGCCCCGGTGCGCGTCCGCGAGGAGTCCCGGCTCGAACGCCTTCACGCCCTCCGCGAGCGCCCGCTCGATGTCCAGCGCGCCGACGAGCCGGTCCTCCGAGGCGCCGACGGGCAGTTCGACCATGCGGGTCGGCCGCGCCACCCCGGGCCCGGCCTCGTGCGGGCCGTCCGGGCACGCCGGGTCCGGCGCGCCGGGCGCGCACGCGAACCGGCATCCCGCCACCACGTCGACGTCCGGCATGAGCGCCGCGAGAGCGCGTACGGCCGTCGACTTGGCCGTGCCCTTCTCCCCACGCACGAGCACACCACCGACCGCCGGACTGACCGCGTTGAGCAACAGCGCCAGCCGCAGGTCGTCCATGCCGACGACGGCGGTGAACGGATAGGGGGTGCTCATCCGGTGATCACTCCTTCGCTGTGGCCGCGGGGTTCGCGGCGGTGTGTGGCTTTTCCGGCCCGTCCGGCGTTTGAGGACACGGCCGGAGGCCGTACGGGGGTCTGGGGGCTTGCCCCCACGCGGCGGAGCCGCGAATCGACACTGCGGGAAGGGGCGGGTAGGGGGAAAAGGCCCGCCGCAGGCGCCCTGGCCTCACCGCGCCCCCCACCGCGCACACGGCACCGCGCCCCCGCCCCTCACGGCGCCCCCGGCGCGATGAACGGCAGCCCCGCAGGCGCCCCGCCCTCGATCAGCCGCAGCAGCGCATCCGTGTCCGCGTGCTCCTCGATCAGGTCGCCGAGCCGGTCCAGCTGCTCCTCGCGCAGGGTCCCGAACGACGTGTCCGGGGCCGGCACGAAACGGCGCCCGGCGGCCGCGGCCACCGCGCGCAGGAACGCCCGCCGGAAGCCGTCGCTCTCCAGCGACCCGTGCCAGTGCGTGCCCCACACCGCGCCCACCCTGCACCCGTCCAGAAAGGGCTCGCCGCCGAGCACCTCGGCGACCCCGTGGTGGATCTCGTAACCCTCGACCCGCTCGCCGAGCGCCTCGCCCACCGGCCGGGCCAGCGTCTTCTCGGGCGCGAACCGCACCCGGACCGGCAGCAGTCCGAGCCCCGCGACGGAACCGGCCCGGGACTCGACCTCGTCGTCGATCCGCTCGCCCAGCACCTGGAAGCCGCCGCAGATGCCCAGCACCGGCCGGCCCTCGGCCGCGCGGCGCGCGATCGCGTCCGCGAGCCCGCGCTCGCGCAGCCACTCCAGGGCGCGCACCGTCCCGCGTGTGCCCGGCACCACGACCAGGTCCGCGTCCACGAGCTCCTCGGCGCGGTCCACGAACCGCACCACCACGCCCGGCTCCGCCGCCAGCGCGTCCACGTCCGTGAAGTTGGACATCAGCGGTACGGCGCACACCGCGACCCGCAGCACGTCCTCGCCGACGGGCGGGGCGACCACGGATTCCCTGACCGCGCCCCGCAGGGAGACGCGCAGGCCGTCCTCCTCGTCGATGCCGAGGCCGTGCGCGTACGGCAGGACGCCGTACGTCCGCCGTCCGGTCAGCCCGTGCAGCATCTCGAGACCCGGCTCCAGCAGCGTCACATCGCCCCGGAACTTGTTGACCAGATAACCCGCGATCAGCGCCTGGTCCTCCGGGGCGAGCAGCGCCGTCGTACCGAAGAACTGCGCGAAGACCCCGCCGCGGTCGATGTCCCCGACCACCAGCACCGGGAATCCCGCGGCTCGGGCGATGCCCATGTTGACGATGTCCGTGCGGCGGAGATTGATCTCGGCCGGGCTGCCCGCGCCCTCGCAGATGACGGCGTCGTACGTGCTCCGCAGCTCCTTGAGGCACTCCACGACCGGCTCGAACAGCTCCTTCTGCCGCCCTCCGTGCAGCCTTTTCCCGGGGGACGACCCCCCAGACCCCCCGAAGAACCCGCGCGCACTCAGCTCGCCCACCGGCCTGCCCATCAGGACGACCTGGCTGGAGCGGTCGCTGCCCGGCTTGAGCAGCACCGGGTTCATCAGCGCCGACGGCTCCACGCGGGCGGCCTGCGCCTGCATGGCCTGGGCCCGGCCGATCTCCGCGCCCTCGCGGGTCACGAACGAGTTGAGGGACATGTTCTGGCCCTTGAACGGCGCGACCTTCACCCCCTGGCGCACCAGCCACCGGCAGATCCCGGCCGTGACGACGCTCTTGCCCGCGTCCGATGTGGTCCCGGCGACCAGCAGTCCGCCGCTCATGTACGCCTCCCCCTCATGAGTCCGTACGCGAGCCGCCCGCCCGCGCACACCGCGAGAGCGAGCATGCCCACGCGCCGTGACAGCCGTACCGCCCGCTCGATGTCGTCGACCTCGACGGCCCGGCCGTCGCTGCCCAGCACGGGCCGGTGCTCGACCCGTCCCGCGTACGAGAGCGTTCCGCCGAGCCGTACGCCGAGAGCCCCCGCGAACGAGGCCTCCACCGGACCCGCGTTGGGGCTCGGGTGCTTCGCCGCGTCGGCCCGCCAGGCGCGCACGGCTCCGCGCGGGTTCCCGCCCGCGACCGCGGCCAGCGCGGCGGTCAGCCGGGCGCCCGGCCCGCCCGCGACGTCGTCGAGCCGTGCCGACGCCCAGCCGAACCGCCGGTAGCGGGGCGACCGGTGGCCCACCATCGCGTCCAGGGTGTTGACCGCGCGGAAGCCCACGAGGCCGGGCACTCCGCCGAGCGCGCCCCACACCAGGGCGCCGACAACCGCGTCCGAGGTGTTCTCGGCGACCGACTCGACGACGGCGCGTGCGATTCCGGGGCCGTCCAGCGCCTGAGGGTCACGTCCGCACAGATGCGGCAGCCGCTCCCGGGCGACCTCGATGTCCCCGGCCGCCAGCGCCCCGCCGATCGCCCGGGCCTCGCGCCCCAGCGACGTACCGCCGACGACGGCCCAGGTCGCGGCGGCGGTCAGGGCGATGGACGCGGTACGGGAACGGCGCGCGGCGCGTGCGGCCAGCGCACCCGCGGCCACCGCGCCCCCGGCACACACCGCGGTGTGCACCGCACCCCATCCGCGGTGGTCACGCCACAACACGCCCTCCACGGCCCCCGCGGCTCGCCCGAAGGCGGCGACGGGATGCCCGCGGCGCGGATCTCCGAGCACGAGATCGGCGACCAGACCGGCGGTGGCGCCGTACGCGAATACAACTGCGGCCGAACGGCAGCCGGGCATGGCGCAATGTCCTCACTCAGGGTCCGCGCCCTGGCTCGACGTGACCGGCGGCGAGAGTTCCTGGCTCCCGGGGGACGCGTCGCCGCGCCGCCCGGTGACAGTGGCGGGACCGCGCCGGATTCGCACCGGACTTCCTCTTCTGCCGCCGTAATTGGCCCCGGCAGTCCACCACGCGGCGCGAACGCCCGTCAACTCACCTTGACCTGCGGCGGAACAGTGTGCCGCGGCACACATGCCGGTACCCCCGGACGGTTCTCCGTCCGGGGGTACCGGCATGTGCGCGTGTACGGCGTCCGAGCGTCAGGCGACGATCAGATAGATCCCGTACGCCACGGCCGCCGCGCAGAGCGCGAAGCACGCGTACGCCCCTGTGCGGGCGAGGGCCGCGGAGCCTCCCTGTGCGGAGGCGGCTTCCTGCTTGGCGAGACCCACGATGCCCAGGGTGAACAGGCCCACCAGGGCGACGGTGACGACGATGCTCACGCCGAAGACGGAGCCGAGAGCTGCCCAGTCGATCTTCATGCTGTTCTTTCCTTAGACCGTGGCGGCGGGGGCCGGGGCGGCCTCGGCGGCCGGGGCCGGGATGGTGGTCTTGAGCTCGCCGGCCGGCGGCGGGGTGACGGCCGCGATGGCGGCGGTCACGACACCGGCGGGTTCGGCGATCTCGTCGTCGGCGACGTTCGTGTGGTCGACCGGCTTGCGACGGGAGAGCGCCCAGATCACGGCGGAGCCCGCGATCAGCAGCAGGGCGACGGCGGCGATGCCCCAGGTGCCCTGGGCGGTCAGGAACTCCGCCCCGGCGGCGACCAGCGCGGCGGCCGGCAGGGTCAGGCCCCAGGCCACGAACATCCGGGTCGCGGTGGACCAGCGGACCACACCGCCCTTGCGGCCGAGCCCCGCGCCCATCACAGCGCCGGAGCAGGACTGGGTGGTGGAGAGCGAGAAGCCGAGGTTGGAGGAGGCCAGGATGACCGTCGCGGCGCTGGTCTGGGCGGCGAAGCCCTGCTGCGGCTGGAGGTCGGTCAGGCCCTTGCCCATGGTGCGGATGATGCGCCAGCCGCCCAGGTACGTACCGAGCGCGATCGCGACACCGGCCGAGACGATGACCCACATCGGAGGATTGGCACCCGGGGCGAGAACCCCGCCGGTGACCAGGGCCAGCGTGATGACGCCCATGGTCTTCTGCGCGTCGTTCGTGCCGTGGGCGAGGGAGACGAGGCCCGCGGAGGCGATCTGGCCGGCGCGGTAGCCCTTGGAGGTGGCCCTGTCGTCGGTCCGGCTGCCGATCCTGTACGTCAGCCTGGTCGCGACGAGCGCGGCGAGACCGGCGACGAGCGGCGCGGCCACGGCCGGGATCAGCACCTTGGTGACGATGGTGCCGCCGTTGACGGCGGAGAAGCCGACCGACATCACCGCTGCGCCGATGAGGCCGCCGAACAGCGCGTGGGAGGAGCTGGACGGCAGGCCCAGCAACCAGGTGAACAGGTTCCACAGGATGGCGCCGACGAGGGCCGCGAAGATCACTTCTGTGCGGATGCCCTTTTCGTTGATGATCCCGCCGGAGATCGTCTTGGCGACCTCCACGGACAGGAACGCGCCGACGAGGTTGAGGACGGCGGACATCGCCACCGCCGTCTTGGGCTTGAGTGCACCGGTCGAGATGGTCGTCGCCATCGCGTTGGCCGTGTCGTGGAAACCGTTCGTGAAATCGAACACGAGAGCGGTAACGATCACGATCCCGAGGAGAAGCGTGATGTGTTCCATTTACCCGGGCTTCTATTGGACGTCAGTGGCTCGCCGACCGTAGGCAATCTGAATGAACGGAAGGTGAACTGGGTCGGGCTTTGTGGTGTCTCAAGGTCAGACGCCGCCGCTCCCTTCGGACCGGAACGGCGGCAGAACCCGGGCGGCTGGCGGGTGGCGAGCCGTTTCAGCCGTTCGTGCGACCTGTTGACGGGGCTGTCGAAGAGATTCTGATCACCCGGAAGGCGTTCGTTGTCGTCCCCGTACGGCACTCGAACGCCACACTCGAACGCCGTCACCTCCACAGGTGCCGCCGCGCCTGACAGGATCGCCCCATGGCAGAGCAGCAGAGCGTCCCGGACGTGATCGCGCGGGCATGGGCGGACCTCGTGGCCACCGCCTGCAGAATCGTTTCGGACGGGCTCGTCGTCGGGACCTCGGGCAACGTCTCCGTACGCGTCCGGGACCGGGACCGCGAGCTCGTGCTGGTGACCCCGAGCGGAGTGCCGTACGACCGGCTGGCCGCGGAGAAGCCGGTCGCCGTCGGCCTCGACGGGCGGCAGGTGCTCGGAGAGCTCACCCCCACCAGCGAGCTCCCGATGCACCTGGCGATCTACCGCGACACCGACGCGGCCGCCGTCGTGCACACCCACGCCGTGCACGCCACCGCCGTCTCCACCCTGGTCACCGAGCTGCCGCTGATCCACTACATGGCCGCGGCCCTCGGCGGGCCCGTCCGCGTGGCTCCGTACGCCCTCTACGGCACGGACGACCTGGCCGACCACATGCTCCGGGCCCTCGCGGACCGCACGGGATGCCTGCTCCAGAACCACGGAACCGTCACGTACGGAGCCACACTCGACCAGGCCTTCGACCGGACCGCGCAGCTGGAGTGGATGTGCCACGTCTGGCTCACCGCGAGCTCCCTCCCCGGCCGCGAGCCCTCCCTCCTCTCCCACACGCAGCTCCAGCACGTGGCGGAGAAGCTCCGCGGCTACGGCCAGCGCCCCTGACCGCCGGCTGCCGACGGCCCGCCGACGTCACTCGCCGCGCCCCCGTCCACTGGCAGCGCGGGCGTGGCGTACCGACACTGGAACGGTGCGCCCGGCTACAGCGACGGCAGCGGCCGTCACCACAGTGATCGGTCTCGGCGCGGCCGCCCTCGCGGCCGGCCGTTACGCCAGCGACGCCGCCCTCAAGGCGCCGCCCGGCCGCCCCCTGCCCGGCGAGGGGCAGCTCACCGTGCACGCCACGGGACCGGGCCGCATCACCCTCACCCGCAGCCTCGTCTCCCTGCGCCCCGGTACGTACGGACTCACCGGCATCGACGTGCACGCGGTCGTGGGCCGCGTTCTCGACGACGTACCGCACGAGGCCGACACCGTCGTCCGGCGGCTCGAGAGCGTCGGACACGGCAGCCTCGACATCGGCACCCGGGTGCGCTTCACCCCGCAGCTGTACTCCGGCACCCCGAGCAGCGCCCTGGGGATCGACCACGAGGACGTGGAGATCCCCGGCGAGCTCGGCGACCTGCCCGCCTGGCTGGTCCGCGGCGCCCGCACCACCTGGATCATCGCCGTGCACGGCCTGGGCGCCGGCCGGGAACAGTCGATGAACCTCATGCCGTTCCTGACCGGCCGCAAGTTCCCCGTGCTCGCCCTCGCCTACCGCGGCGACCCCGGCGCGCCCGGCTCCCCGGACGGGCTGGGCCACCTCGGCGACTCCGAATGGCGCGACCTCGACGCGGCCGTCCGCTTCGCCGTCCGAGCCGGCGCCCAGCGCGTGATCGTGCACGGCTGGTCCACCGGCGCCTCGATGGCCCTGCACGCCGCCGCCAGCTCCGCCCTCCGTGACCGGATCGCCGGACTCGTCCTGGACTCGCCCATGCTGGACTGGGAGGCCACGCTGCGCGCCCTCGCCGCCGCCCACCGCACCCCCTCCCCGCTGCTCCCGCTCGCCGTACGCGCCGCCCAGGGCCGCACCGGACTGCACAGCGACCGGCTGGCGGTCGCCGCCGCCCCTGACGGCCTGCGCGTGCCCACGCTGATCTTCCACGGCCCCGACGACACGTTCGCCCCCTGGCAGCCCTCCCGCGACCTCGCGGCCGCCCGCCCGGACCTGGTGACCCTGCACACCGTGCCGGAAGCCCCGCACGCCGCCATGTGGAACGCGGACCCGGCCCGCTACGAAGAGGCCCTCCGGCGCTTCCTCACCCCCTTGATCTAGCCGAGTACGCCCGAGGCCCCGCCTGCGGGCAGGCGCTGTGGGCGCCCGCCTCCGGGACCGCCTTTCCTCGAGATCCTCCATTCCGTTTGGGCTTTCGGGCCGTCAGCGGGAAGACTGCTCCCCGTGACGTCCCGTAACCTGCGCGACTCCCGGCTCCGTCTTGTCCGCCCACGTCCCACCGTCACGGCCCGCCGCGCCGTGACGAACCGGCGCACCCGGCCCGCTCCGCGACCGCCCGAGGGCACGCCGCCGCCCGCGGAACTGGCTCGCCAGGCGCGCGCGGTCCTCGCCGACGCGGTCCGCGTCGCCCGCTGGGCCGCGGCGCAGCGGGCGACCGGCAGCGCCGATGAGCGCGAACGGGCCTCCGAGGACCTGAGCCTGACGCCGGACCAGCTGCGCGCGGGCTGGGACCGCGCACGGCTGGCCGGTCTGGTCGAACTGCACGGTGACACCCCCCGCCCTGGCTGGCGGCTGAACGCCTGGGACCGTGACGACACCGCCGTGCTGCGCGGCTGGGTCGCCCTCTTCGACGCCTGGTCCCTCGTCCACCCGGCCCCCGCCGATGTCGCCCCCGCGGCGGTCGCGGAGGTCGTCGAGGCCGTCCCCCAGGTGCTCTCCCTTCTCCAGCTCTCCGCCGGCCCCGTGCTCGTACCGGCCCTGCTCGACCTGCTCCAGCAGCGTGTCGTGGAACTGCGCGAGGAACGCTGCGAGGTGCCCTACGACACCCAGCCCGCCCCCGCCGCGCCCGACTCCACGGCCGACGCACCCACGGCCGACGCACCCACCTCGGACGCGCCCGCCGCCGATGTCCCCCTCTCCGCTCTTCTCGACTGGGCCCTGGAGGGGCTGGCCGCCGTCGGCGCGCTCACCCTCGGCGAGAGCCACGCGACACTCACCCCGCTCGGCAACTGGGCGGTCTGGGTCAAGCTGGAGCAGATCTGCGTCGCCGCCCAGAGCCCCGCCGGCCACATCGAGCAGTCCGCCGAGGAGATGCTGCGCGGCTGCGCCCGGCTGACCCCGGGCCCCGCCCGTGACGAGTACCGCGCCTGGCTCGCCGCCCGCACCGTCTCCAGCGCCGTCACCGAACTCCTCGCCGCCGCCCGCGGTGAGGACGCGCTGCTGCGCGGCCTCGCCTTCGAGGCGCTCCGTGTCGTCGGCGCGCCCGCCGAGGCCGGAGTCCGCGCCGCCGCCGAAGAGCCGTCCCTGCGGGCGTACGCACTGCTCTGGCTCGCCGAGTACGACGGGGCAGACCCCGAGGATGCCTCCGAGGTGCTCACCCGGGAGGAGGCGACCTGGCTCTGGGTCGACACCGCGGCGGCCGTCGCCGACCACGGCGAGAGCGCCCTGCTCGTCCGCCACCTCGACTCGGCCGTCCAGGGCACCGTGCCCGCCCTCCTGGACGAGGTCCGGGCCGTGGGCCACCCGCGCACCGTCCAGGTCCTGGTCGCGCTCGCGGCGGCGCACCCCGACCCCGCCCTGGCCAAGGCCGTCCGCCGGGCCGCCTTCCAGGTCCACACCGGAGGCGCCTGACACGCCCGGCGCACGTCCGGAGCGAGCCCGGCGCACGCCCGGCCCACGTCCGGAGCGAGCCCGGAGCAAGCCAGGCGGACTTCTGGACAAGCCCGGAGCGAGCCCGGCGGACTTCTGGACAAGCCCGGAGCGGGCTCGGAGCATCCGGCCGGTTCTCGGCGGCTACCGGACGGCCGGGAGCCGAGCAGCCCGGGAGCCGGAGCGAGCCGTGTGCCTAGGCGGTGTCCGCCGCCCCCGCCCGATACGTCCCGAAGCTCCAGACATTGCCCTCCAGGTCGCGCGCCACGTAGTCCCGGGAGCCGTAGTCCTGATCGGTGGGCGGCACCACGATCTCCGCCCCGTGCTCCACGGCCCTGCCGTGGTGCGCGTCCACGTCGTCGACGTGGACGAAGACGCCCACCGGGCCGCCGCCCTCCATCAGTTTGTCGAACTGACTGCCCGTGCCCTTGCTGCCCAGCATCACCATCCCGTTCCCGAACGACAGCTCGGCGTGCACGACCTTGCCGTCCTCCGCCTCGTAGACGGCGCTCTCGGTGAAGCCGAAGGCCTCGGTGAGCTGCTTGATGGCGGCCTTGGCGTCCGCGTACAGCAGTGTCGGACAGATGCTCAGTACCTCTGCCATCCCGGTCACTCCCCAGTCCTCGCTCGACGACAGAAATGTGATCTGGGTCTCAGTGTGGCAGGGGGTACTGACAATGCCCGGCAGTCCGCCAAAGCCCCGCCTCAAACACCGCCCGAAGCCTGTCCCGAGCCCCGCCCCGATGTCCCGCCCGAAGCCCGCCCCGAGCCCCGTCCCCGACCGGCGAAGTCCCCGCTCAGCGGAAGGTGTTGCACTGCGCCATGTCGCCCGTACGGAACCCGTTGTAGAACCACTGCTGCCGCTGCGCCGCCGAACCGTGCGTCCAGGACTCCGGGGTGACCCGGCCCTGGTACCTCTCCTGGATCCGGTCGTCGCCGACCGCCGCCGCCGCGTCCAGGCCGTCGCGGATGTCGGCGTCCGTCAGCCGTGTCAGCAGCGGCCGGCCCGTCTTCTCGTCCGGGGTCGTCGTCGCATGGTGTGCCCACACCCCGGCGTAGCAGTCCGCCTGCAGCTCCACGCGCACCGCGTTGCTGCCCGCGCCCGTCCGGCGGTCCTGCGCCCGGCCCAGCGTGCCCATCAGGTTCTGCACGTGGTGGCCGTACTCGTGTGCCACGACATACGCCTGGGCGAACGGCCCGCCGGTCGAGCCGAACTTGGTCCGCAGATCGTCGAAGAACCCGAGGTCCAGATAGACCTGGTGGTCGCCCGGACAGTAGAAGGGGCCGACCGCCGAGGTGGCGGTGCCGCAGGCCGTGCCGACCCGGCCCGTGAACATGACGGTCCGCGCGTCCGCGTAGCGCCCGCCGCGCCGCGCGTACTCCGCGCGCCAGAAGTCCTGGACGCTGTTGACGACCGCGACGATCCGGCAGTCCTCCCGGGTGTTCGCGTCCGCGCCCGTGCGGCAGGACTGGCTCACCTCCGCCGCCGACGAGGCGCCCACCGCCGGCTCGGGGCTCCCGTCGGAGAGGCCGAGCTGCTCGGGGCCCACCCCGAAGATGACGCCCAGGATCAGGGCGATGAATCCGATGATGCCGCCGCCGACCGTGGCCCTTCCGCCCGGGACACGGCTGCGCCGTACGTCCCGTACTTCCGAGGTGTCCAGGTCGGCGTCGTCGTCGAACTGCATGCCCCGAGTATCGATCAGTGCAGTACCTCTCGCCCCTTTTACCTCTCCCCGTATGGGGCTGTATGAGGCTGTACGAGGCCCCCGTGGCGCACCCGGAGCGTGGGGAGGACCACAGAAAATCGGTTGCACAGGCCCGGTAGACTGGGCCGTATGGCAATTCTCCTTGTGGATTAGACGGCGTCGAAGCAGCCGCACGCCCCGTCGTCCTTCCGCCGTCCGTCCCTTCTGGAGTCTTTCCGTGATCACCGCTTCCGGCATCGAGCTGCGCGCCGGCGCCCGCATTCTCATCGAGTCCGCCAACTTCCGCATCGCCAAGGGCGACCGCATCGGCCTCGTCGGCCGCAACGGGGCGGGCAAGACCACCCTCACCAAGTGCCTCGCCGGTGAAGGCATCCCCGCCGCCGGCCAGATCGCCCGCTCCGGCGAGGTCGGCTACCTCCCGCAGGACCCGCGCACCGGCGACCTCGACGTCCTCGCCCGCGACCGGATCCTCTCCGCCCGCGGCCTCGACGTACTGATCCGCAAGATGCGCGAGAACGAGCAGCGCATCGCCACGGGCGCCGGCGCCACCCGCGACAAGGCGATGAGGCAGTACGAGCGCCAGGAGACCGAGTTCCTGACGAAGGGCGGTTACGCCGCCGAGGCCGAGGCGTCCACGATCGCCGCCGCGCTCAACCTGCCCGACCGTGTCCTCGGTCAGCCCCTGCACACGCTCTCCGGTGGTCAGCGCCGCCGTGTCGAGCTCGCCCGGATCCTCTTCTCGGACGCCGACACGCTGCTCCTCGACGAGCCGACCAACCACCTGGACGCCGACTCCATCGTGTGGCTGCGCGACTACCTGAAGACGTACCGGGGCGGCTTCATCGTCATCTCCCATGATGTCGACCTCGTCGAGACCGTCGTCAACAAGGTCTTCTACCTCGATGCCAACCGCTCGGTCATCGATGTGTACAACATGGGCTGGAAGCTCTACCAGCAGCAGCGCGAGGCCGACGAGAAGCGCCGCAAGCGCGAGCGCCAGAACGCGGAGAAGAAGGCCGCCGCGCTCAACGCCCAGGCCGACAAGATGCGCGCCAAGGCCACCAAGACCGTGGCCGCGCAGAACATGGCACGCCGCGCCGAGCGGCTGCTGTCGGGCCTCGACGAGGTCCGGGTCTCCGACAAGGTCGCCAAGCTGCGCTTCCCCGAGCCCGCGCCCTGCGGCAGGACCCCGCTGACGGCCGAGGGGCTGTCCAAGTCGTACGGCTCCCTCGAGATCTTCACCGATGTGGACCTCGCCATCGACAAGGGCTCCCGCGTCGTCATCCTCGGCCTCAACGGCGCCGGCAAGACCACGCTGCTGCGGCTCCTCGGCGGCGTGGAGAAGCCCGACACCGGACAGGTCGTCGAGGGTCACGGCCTCAAGCTCGGGTACTACGCCCAGGAGCACGAGACGCTCGACCCGGACCGCACGGTCCTGGAGAACATGCGTTCGTCGGCGCCCGACCTCGATCTGGTCGAGATCCGCAAGACGCTGGGCTCCTTCCTGTTCTCCGGCGACGACGTCGACAAGCCGGCCGGGGTGCTCTCCGGCGGTGAGAAGACCCGGCTGGCCCTGGCCACGCTGGTGGTCTCGTCGGCGAACGTGCTGCTGCTCGACGAGCCGACGAACAACCTGGACCCGGCCAGCCGCGAGGAGATCCTCGGCGCGCTGCGTACCTACAAGGGCGCGGTCGTCCTGGTCACCCACGACGAGGGCGCGGTCGACGCGCTCCAGCCGGAGCGGATCATCCTGCTGCCGGACGGGGTCGAGGACCTGTGGGGCGCGGACTACAGGGATCTCGTCGCGCTCGCCTGACGGGTTCCGGTCCCGGAGGCCGCCGGTTCCGCCCGGCCCGGCTTCCGTTTCCGCCGGGCCCCGGTCCCGACGGCTTCCGTTTCCGGTTTCCGCCGGGTCCCGGTTCCGGTCCCCGGGCCGGATCGGACCCGGTTGATCCACCGCGTATCGATCATTCGGCTCATGGGTGATCCTTCATCTGAGTGAGTGGGTCTCGTACCTCGGCGTGGCGGTCCGCTGAAACGGTCCGCCACCGCCGGAACCGCCCCGTCCGGACGACTGCGCCTCTGACCAGGAATTTCACCCTGTGAGACGAGGAAACGTCACAGCGCCCACCACCGGAATCCTGGATTCCGATCATGTTGACGGGCCTGAGAGCGTCAAACGTTGTCGGACGGACCTTGTCGAATGGGTGGCCATGGAGCCCTGAAGGGGTGATCATGAGAAGTCCAGAGCGCACTTCCCATGAGGAGGCACGGGTGGCCGAGACTCTGAAGAAGGGCAGCCGGGTGACCGGCGCCGCGCGCGACAAGCTCGCGGCAGACCTGAAGAAGAAGTACGACTCCGGTGCGAGCATCCGGGCGTTGGCCGAAGAGACCGGCCGCTCCTACGGATTCGTCCACCGGATGCTCAGCGAGTCCGGAGTAATTCTCCGGGGTCGTGGCGGAGCGACGCGAGGCAAGAAGGCCGCCTCGGCCTGAGGCCCGAGACGGCGTCCGGGGCAGGCCGACCGGTTTCGGATTCGGTGTCGGCCACCCGGTCGAGCGCAAGGTCGACCGGGTGGTTACTGTGTAGTCACTTAATGGACGCTGCACTGACCGCACCGGAACCGGAGGCCCCTCATGACCTCGCTCGATTCGCTGGACTCTGTGCTCGACAAGGACGGCGTACGGCTCACCGTCGAAGACGCGGTGGCCACGGTGACTCTCACCAACCCGGCCAAGCGCAATGCCCAATCTCCCGCTCTCTGGCGGGCGTTGGCGGAGGCCGGGCGGTCGCTGCCGGGCAGTGTGCGGGTCGTCGTGCTGCGTGGCGAGGGCAAGTCCTTCTCCGCGGGGCTCGACCGGCAGGCGTTCACGCCCGAGGGCTTCGACGGCGAGCCGTCGTTCATCGACCTCGCGCGCGGCTCCGACGAGGAGCTCGACAAGGTCATCGCCGAGTACCAGGCCGCCTTCACCTGGTGGCGCCGTAACGACATCGTGTCGATCGCGGCGGTCCAGGGGCACGCGATCGGTGCCGGCTTCCAGCTCGCCCTCGCCTGCGATCTTCGGATCGTCGCGCAGGACGTGCAGTTCGCCATGCGCGAGACCAGCCTGGGTCTGGTCCCCGACCTCACGGGGACGCACCCGCTCGTCTCGCTCGTCGGCTACGCCCGCGCGCTGGAGATCTGCGCCACCGGCCGCTTCGTGGCCGCCGACGAGGCCGAGCGGATCGGTCTCGCCAACCTCGTCGTGCCCGGCGAGGAACTCGACGCGGCCGCTCGCGACTTGTCGGCGGCGCTGCTCGCTGCGCCGCGTGACGCGGTCATCGAGACCAAGGCGCTGCTGCGGGGCGCGGCGGGGCGTACGTACGAGGACCAGCGCACGGCCGAGCGCGCCGCTCAGGCACGCCGCCTGCGTGACCTCGCGGGCCTGGCGGACTAGCGCCTGAGCGTCCGTGTGAAGGCGCGCACCGGTCCGAGGGCGCGCGCCGTGCGGAAGATATCCGCCGTACGGACGAGGCGCGCCGCGCTGACGGCATCTGCCGTACCGACGAGGCACGCCGTACGGACGAGGCGCGCGGTCAGGGGCCGGTGGCCACGTCCGTGATCACGACCGTGACCGGGGTCGCGGACGGCAGCAGCGGAGTTACGGCCTCGCGGACGGACCGGGCGACCTCCAGCGGGCGGTGGCCCGGGGCCGTGGCGAGTTCGATGCGTGTGTGGGACTCCTCCATGTGTACCGGCGCGCCCAGCGTGCCCGTGAGGTGGGCGACGCCCGGCACTGCGGCCGCGGCCTCGCCCACGGGGCCCTGCGGGGGCGTGGGCCGTCCCCCGCTGGTGGCCGGTGGCGGTTCCGGGGCGGTGTCCAGGAGGGCCGTGACCCGCAGGTCGATCTCCGTGACCGCGAGTCCCAGAGTGTCCTCGCAGGCGACGAAGAGCGCGGTGCGGAGCCGCTGCGCGAGCACCTGAAGAGGCTCTTCCGCCGCCACGGCGAGGTCCGCTTCGATACGGAGCGGTCCCGGCGGAACAGCGACCGGCGGAGGAGTCGGGGTGGCGGGTGCGCGAGCCGTGTCCGGGGCGATCAGGGCGATCCGGAGCCGGCCCAGCTCGACGCCGTTCACCGCCCGCGCCGCCGCCGCGCGCAGCACCGTGTCCGCCGCCCGTTCGGCCAGCCACACCCCGGCCGCGGTATCGCCGAGGGGCAGCAGTCTGCCCAGCCCGAGCCGGGTCCGTACCGCTCCCGCCCATCCGTGCGCCGTCGTCATTGCTCCAGCCTGCCGCATCCCCGGCGCGAGAGCGGGCAAGCACACATAGTGTGGTCAGCGGGGTCCGGAATCCACTTACGCCCGGGAAAGGGGCGCATGGCGATGACCGACACCGATATCAACGTCAATGTCACGAAGGAAGGCCCGGCCAGGCGAGGCGGTGGCGGCGATCCGGGGACCCGGGGCCGCACCACCATCGCCGACGGCGTCGTCGAGAAGATCGCCGGGCTCGCCGCGCGGGACGTGGTCGGGGTGCACGCCATGGGCAGTGGCGTCTCCCGGACGTTCGGCGCGGTGCGCGACCGGGTCCCCGGCGGCGCCAGGGCCAGCGTCACCCGCGGGGTGAAGGCCGAGGTCGGTGAGGTGCAGACGGCCCTCGACCTCGAAATCGTCGTCGACTACGGAGTGTCGATCTCCGATGTGGCGCGGGCCGTCCGAGAGAACGTCGTGTCGGCGGTCGAGCGGATGACCGGCCTCGAGGTCGTCGAGGTCAACATCGCCGTCAGTGACGTGAAACTGCCGGAAGAGGAAGAAGAAGAGCTGGAACCGCGGATCCACTAGGCCCCGGCCGGCCTGATCGGCCGGACCGGACCTGGGGCAGGGCCCGTCAGGCGGGCGAGAGGAGCTCACGATGAGCATGGCGGTGGCCGGAATGCTGGCCGGTATGGCGCTCGGGTTCGCCGGGTATTTCGGCGGCTTCGCGGCCTTTCTGCTGGTGGCCGCGCTCGGCGCGGTCGGGTTCGTGGTGGGCCGGGTGCTCGACGGCGACCTCGAACCGGGCGACTTCTTCCGGGGCCGTGAGCACGGCGACCGGCGGAGGTGATGACCCCAGTGGCCGCTTTGCCGGTACCGATCCCGGCTGCCGAGCGCGGCGCGACCACGATCGCCGACCGGGTCGTCGCCAAGATCGCCACACGGGCGGCGCGCGAGGCGCTGGAACACGTACCGGAGGGCGGCGCGGAGCCGCACGCCGCGGTCACGGTCCATCACGGCCATGTCCGTGTCCGGGTCGGCCTCGAACTCGACTATCCCTGCGACATCGGCGCCCAGTGCGGTGCGGTGCGTCGCCGGGTCACCCAGCGAGTGGAGACGCTGGCGGGGATGGCGGTGTCCGAGGTGGCGGTCCAGGTGGAGCGGCTGCACTCCGTTCATACGCGTCGCGCGGCCCAGGGGAGGCTTCGATGACCGAGCCGTCCAACGGCACCCAGGGCACGAACAGCACCAAGGAAAAGGACCTGGACCAGTCCGCGTCCGCCGCCGCGTACCGGCCGCGCGCGGCGGCCAAGGGCGGCGCGCGCGCCCACCCCCGGCGGTTCTGGTCCCAGCGCCGGGTCCCGGCCGGGCTGCTGGCGGCGGCGGTGATCGCCGGGGCCGGGGTGTTCCTGTACGACATCGCGGCGGTACGGGCCGGCCGGCCCGGCATGCAGTGGCGCAAATCGCTCGCAGGCCGACTGGACCAGTGGCGGCTGGACGACATCTGGGTGCTGGTGGGCGCGGGCGTCGCGGTGGCGCTCGGCGTACTGCTGATCGTGCTCGCGGTGACGCCGGGGCTGCGGAGGCTGCTGCCGATGCGGCGCGATGACGCCGACGCCGACGCCGACGCGGACACGTACGGGGATGTACGGGCCGCACTCGACCGGGCCGCCGCGGAGCTCGTGCTGCGCGACCGGGCGATGGAGGTGTCCGGGGTGCAGTCCGCGAGGGTACGGATGCGGCGCCACCGCGTCGCGGTCAGTGCCGTGTCCCACTTCCGCGAGCTCGACGACGTACGGGCGGACTTGGACGCCGCCCTCGACTCGGGCATCCGTGAACTCGCTCTCGTCCGGCCGCCCGCGCTGACCGTGCGTGTCCGCAGGCCCGCGAAGAAGCCCTGAGAAGAGGTGGCGACCGGGATGCTGCACATCGTCAACCGCGTGCTGATCGGCCTGGCGGGCCTCGTGCTGCTGGGCGTCGGGGGAGCGGCCCTCGCCGCCGGGCTGGATCTCGACGTGCCGTCCTGGTGGCCGTGGAGAGGTCCCGGCGACGTCCTGGTCAGCGAGGCCGACCGGCGCAGGTGGCGGGCCGAGGACTGGTGGTGGCCCGTGGTGATCGCGGTGCTCGCGGTCGTGGTGCTCCTCGCCGTGTGGTGGCTCGTCGCGCAGCTGCGCCGCCCCCGGCTGGCGGAGGTGCTGGTGGAGAGCGGGGACGGCGAAGGCGCGCTGCTGCGGGGGCGCGCCCTGGAGTCGGTCCTCGCGGGTGAGGCGGAGGACCTGGAGGGTGTGGCTCGCGCGAAGGTGGTCCTGCGCGGCCGCCGCAACGCCCCCGCCGCGCGGGTCCGGCTCCTTCTGGAGCCGCACGCCTCACCGGGCGAGGCCCTGGACCACCTGGCGTCCGAGGCCCTGGCCCGAGCCCGTGACTCGGCGGGGCTGACGGCCCTGCCGGCGGAGGTGCGCCTGCGCGCGGAGAAGCACCGCGCCAAGCGTGTGCTGTGACGTCACGGAGCGGAGCGAGAAGCCCTGCCCCCCGTCGTGACGTCACGGAGCAGGGCCGGCAGCCCCGCCCTGCGTCGTGACCTCAGGAGGCAGGGCGAGAAGCCCCGCCCTCCAGGGACTCCAGAAGGCGCCGCAGGCTGTCCGCGAGTGTGCCGCGGTCCTCCGACGACAGGGCCGCGAGCAGGCGGTGCTCGGTGGCCAGATGGTCGGGGAGGGCCTGGTCGATGAGATCGCGCCCGCTGTCGGTCAGGGTCACGTCCACGACGCGGCGGTCCGACGGGCTCGGGGTGCGGGTGACCAGGCCGCGCTCCTCCAGCCGGTCGAGACGCTGCGTGATCGCTCCCGATGTGACCATGGCCGCGCGCGTCAGTTCGGCGGGCGTGAGCCGGTGGGGCGGGCCGCTGCGGCGCAGCGTCGCGAGGACGTCGAAGGACGCGGCGTCGAGTCCGTGCGCGGCGAACGTGCGACGCAGCTCGGCGTCGATCAGCTGCGAGAGCCGTTTCAGACGCCCGATCACGGCCATGGGTGACACGTCGAGGTCGGGGCGCTGATCGGCCCACTGCCGCAGTACGAGGTCCACGTGATCCGCCATGCCCGGCAGTCTAGCCAATTGCTTAGCACTAAGGTACTTTTCCTTCGTAAGGTCTCTTAGCGCTAAGCGATAGCGCTGGGCCATCGATGTGAGGGAGCAGTCATGCGCATCACCGTCTTCGGAGCGGCCGGAAACGTGGGCAGCCGTGTGGTCACGGAGGCCATCGCCCGGGGTCATGAGGTCACCGCCGTGACCCGGGACCCGGCGCGGTTCCCGGAACTCCACCCCCGCGCCCTCGCCCGGGCCGGGGACGCCGCGAACCCCGAGGACGTGGCCGGGCTGAGCGCCGGTCAGGACGTCGTGATCAGCGCGACCCGGCCCACGCCCGGCCATGAGGCCGATCTCCTCAGGGCCGCCGAGGGGCTGCTGGCCGGGCTCGCCCGCACCGGAACGAGACTGCTGCTCGTGGGCGGCGCGGGGAGCCTGACCCTTCCCGGTACGGACGGGCTCACCGTGCTCGACGACCCCGCGTTCCCGCCCGACTGGCGGCCGATCGCCCTCGCGTGCAACGACCAGCTCGCGGCCTGCCGCGCCGAGACCGTCGTGGACTGGGCGTACCTGAGCCCGGCCGCCGTGCTGGAGCCCGGGGAGCGTACCGGCCGCTACCGCATAGGCGGGGACGAGCTGCTGACGGACGCCGACGGCAACTCGGCGATCTCCATGGAGGACCTCGCGGTGGCCCTGCTCGACGAGGCCGAGCGGCCGAAGCACCACCGCACCCGTTTCACGGCCGCGTACTGACCCCGGGGGCGGGCCTCGAAGGGACCCTCGGGCGGGCCCCGGAACCGACGCCCCGGCGGGCCTCGGAACCACCCCGCCGGGGCGGGCCCCGGAATCGCCCCCGGAGCAGGCCTTGGAACCGACTTTCGGGCGCGCCCCGGAACCAACTCCCGGCGGGCCCCGGAACCGACCCCGGGCGGGCCCTGGAACCCCCCGCCGGTGCCTCGGAACCGGACCCTCCGGGCGCGGCCTTCATAAGCCCTCAGAACCCGTGCCGTGAGCCCCCGTCCACCGGAAGCATCACGCCCGTGAGGTACGAGGCCGCCGGTGACAGCAGGAACGCCGCCGTGCGGCCGAACTCCTCCGGGGTGCCGTACCGCCGCAGCGGGATGAGGGACTCGTTGGCCGCCCTGGCCGAGTCCGCGTCGCCCGACAGCGCGTCGAGCTCGCGGACCCGGTCCGTGTCGATCCGGGCCGGGAGCAGGCCCACGACGCGGATGCCGCGCGGGCCCAGCTCGTCGGCGAGGGACTTGGCGAAACCGGCGAGGCCGGGGCGCAGGCCGTTGGAGATGGTCAGGCCGGGGATCGGTTCATGGACGGATCCGGACAGGACGAAGCCGATGACCCCGCCCTCGCCGAGCGCCGCAGCCGCGCCGCGCGCGAGCCGGACCGCGCCCAGGAAGACCGCGTCGAACGCCGACCGCCACTGCTCGTCCGTGTTGTCGGCGACGAAACCCGGCGCCGGTCCGCCGACGCTGATCAGGACGCCGTCCAGGCGGCCGAAGTGCTCGTGCGCCGCCGCGATCAGACGCTCGGCGGCCGCGGGGTCGGCGTTGTCGGCCGCGATGCCCACCGCGTCCGGCCCCAGTTCGGCGGCGGCGGCCGTGACGGCCTTCTCCTCCCGCCCGGTGATGATCACCTTCGCTCCGTCGGCGGACAGTGCCCGCGCCGACGCGTTCCCCAGTCCTCGCGTCGCTCCGGTGACGACGTACACACGGTCCTTCAGCCCAAGATCCATAGCCCTATCCTGCCGCCTCGTGCGCGGCGAGAGCGAGAGCGGACCCCACCAGGCCGATATGGCTGAACGCCTGCGGGTAGTTCCCCAGCTGCCGCCCCGAGGCCGGGTCGTACTCCTCCGCCAGCAGCCCGACGTCGTTGCGCAGCGCGAGCAGCCGTTCGAAGAGCTCCTTCGCCTCGGCCACCCGGCCGGTCATCCGCAGGGCGTCGACCATCCAGAACGAACAGACCAGGAACGTTCCTTCACTGCCCGGCAGCCCGTCCACCGCGCTGCCGCCCCGCACGCTGTAGCGGCGGATCAGCCCGTCGTGGCCGAGTGCGGCCCGTACCGCGTCGACCGTCCCGATCACCCGGGGATCGTCCGGCGGCAGGAAGCCGACCCGCGGAATGAGTAGCGTCGCCGCGTCCAGTTCCCGCGATCCGTACGACTGGGTGAAGGTGTTCCGCTCCGGGTCGAAGCCCTTCTCGCACACCTCCCGGTGCACCTCGTCCCGCATCGCCCGCCACCGCCCCGCGTCGCCGCGCAGCCCCGCGTCGGCCTCCAGGGCCTTCACGGCACGGTCGGCCGCGACCCACACCATCACCTTGGAGTAGACGAAGTGGCGCCGGTCCCCGCGCACCTCCCACAGGCCCTCGTCCGGCTCGCGCCACTTCGACTCCAGGAAGTTCAGCAGGGTGAGCTGGATGTTCCAGGCGTGCGGCCGGCCCGCGAGCCCCGCCCGGTGGGCCAGGTGCAGCGAATCCATGACCTCGCCGTACACGTCGAGCTGGAGCTGGTCGACGGCCTCGTTGCCGACCCGCACCGGCGCCGAGCGCTCGTAGCCGCTCAGCCACGGCAGCTCCAGTTCGGGCAGCCGCCGCTCCCCGGCGACCCCGTACATGATCTGCAGATCCGCAGGGTCGCCCGCCACCGCCCGCAGCAGCCAGTCGCGCCACGCCGCCGCCTCGCTGAGGTAGCCCGTCGCGAGCAGCGCGTCGAGGGTGAGCGTGGAGTCGCGCAGCCAGCAGAAGCGGTAGTCCCAGTTGCGTACGCCGCCGGGGTCCTCGGGCAGGGACGTGGTGGGCGCGGCGACGATCCCGCCCGTCGGGAGGTACGTCAGTGCCTTGAGGGTGATCAGCGAGCGCAGTACGGCGTCGCGGTACGGCCCCTCGTAACGGCACTGTCCCGTCCACCGCGCCCAGTCCTCCAGGGTCTGCTCCAGTGCCTCGAAGGGCTCGATGAGCCTCGGCCGGGCCTCGTGCGAGGGATGCCAGGTGAGGACGAACGCCACCCGCTCGCCCGCGCCGATCGTGAACGACGAGCGGGTGCTGAGCTCCTGGCCCCAGGTCTTGACCGGCACGGACTGCGGATGCTCGATGCGCAGCCAAACGGAGTCGGGCCCGGCGACCGCCACCCGGTGGCCGTGGGAGCGGCGCACCCACGGCACGATCGAGCCGTAGTCGAAGCGGAGCCGGAGCGTGGCGTACATGTCGACGGTGCCGCTGACGCCCTCCACGATCCGCACGACCTCGGGGACCTTCTCGCGCTGCGGCATGAAGTCGATGACCTTGACCATGCCGGTCCTGGTCTCCCACACGGTTTCGAGGACGAGAGTGCCGGGCACGTAGCCGCGGCTGGTGCACTTCCCGGCGTCCTTCGGCGCGAGCCGCCAGTGGCCGTTGTCCTCGTCGCCGAGGAGCGCGGCGAAGCAGGCCCCCGAGTCGAAGCGCGGCAGGCAGAGCCAGTCGATCGAGCCGTCCATGCCGACCAGGGCCGCGGTCTGCAGATCGCCGATGAGCGCGTAGTCCTCGATACGTTGCGTCACGCTCTGGCGTGTTCCCGCAGTGCCGCTTCCCTAAGCAGTGCCGCTTCCCTGAGCAGCGGCGGTGGCGGGCTCGGCCGTCCCGGTCTGCGCCGCCGCCTCGCGGTCCCGCTTCTCACGGCGTACGAGAACCACCCAGCCGACGGGCACACCGGCCGCGAACAGCCACCACTGAACGGCGTACGCCATGTGTGCGCCGATGGAGTCGTGGTCGGGCGCGGGGATCAGCTCGGGCGTACCGCCCTGCGGCTCCGGCGCGGTCTGCTCCAGATAGCCGCCGAGAACCGGCCGGCCGATCCTCTTGGCCTGCTGCTCGCTGTTGATGAGCATGATCTGACGGGGCGGCAGACCGGCCAGGTCCCTGATGCCGCTGGCGCCGGTCGTCTGGTCCGCCATCAGCCGGCCGGTGACGGTCACCTCGCCCTTGGGGGCGGGCGGCACTTCGGGGAACGCCGCCTGATCGGCCGCCGCGGGCACCCAGCCGCGGTTGACCAGGACGACGCGGCCGTCCGTGAGGACGAGCGGGGTCAGCACGTGGAAGCCGATCCGGTCGTCGCTGTTGGTCCGGCGGCGTACGACGACCTCGTGCGCGGTGTCGTACGTCCCGGTCGCGGTGGCCCGACGCCAGTAGTCGGCGCGCGGAACGGTGTGACCGGGGGAGCTGAGCTCGGTGACCGGGACGGGCCGGGCGGTGAGGTTGTCCGAGATCAGCGCGTTCTGCGCGACCCGGTGCTGGTGCCGGTGCAGCTGCCAGAAGCCCAGCTCGACCATGACGGGGATGAGGACGAGGCTGATGAGGGTGAGGATCACCCACTGCCGGGACAACAGGAAGCGGTACACCCCACGACCGTACAACTCGGCCATGGGGTGCATTCAGGCGGGTGGGGGAGGCCCCGGTGTCCGATGTCCGACCGAAGTCCGACCGAAGTCCGACCGATGTCCGGGGCCAGGGCCGGGGCCCGGGGTCTCACACCTTGTCGACGATGCCCGCCCTCCCCTCCGCGCGGGCGCAGTGTCCGCCGCAGTACCAGTGGCCCTCGACCTCGACGCCCTGGCCGATGATCTGGACCCGGCAGTGTTCACAGATGGGTGCCATCCGGTGGATGGCGCAGGAGAAGCAGTCGAAGACGTGCACCGCGCCCTGCGCGTGCACCTCGAAGGACATGCCGTAATCGTTTCCGCAGACCTCGCAACGTGCCATGCGCCGCATGCTCCGGAGCGCGGGGGCGCGGAGCAAGATCCCGGCTGGCGGGTCGGCGAGGCTGCACCCGACCGGCGCAGTGCCGTCCGCGAGGACCTCCCGCGCGGGTCAGTCCTCCGCCGGAGCCACGTCCCTCAGCAATTGGGTGAAGGCCGCCTCGTCGATGACCGGTGTCCCGAACGACTTCGCCTTGACCGTCTTCGAGGTCGCCGAGTCCGGGTCGTTCGTCACGAGCAGGCTCGTCAGCCGGGACACGCTCGTCGCGACATGCAGCCCCGCCTCGATCGCGCGGTCCTCCAGCAGCTCGCGCTCGATCGAGGTGTCCCCCGAAAAGGCCACCCGCATGCCCTGTTTGAGCGGTTTGTCCGACTCGTAGCGCCCGGGGTTGGGATACGGACACGGCGGCCGCTTCCGTGACGGGCGCCACCCGGCGGCCGACGGGTACGGCTGGTAGGACGACCTCGACGCCTGGTACCCGATGCGGGGGGCGGCCGGGGCCGACGACCACTCGGTCAGCGGCCGGCACTCCAGCAGCGGCAGCCGCACGCCGCGCTCCGCGGCCGCGTGCAGGCTCGGCCGGAACGCCTCGGCCAGCACGCGCGCGTCGTCCAGCGCGTTGTGCGCGCGCTGCTGGACGACGCCGAAGTGCGCGGCGAGGGACTCCAGCTTGTGGTTGGGCAGGGGGAGGGCGAGCTCCTTGGAGAGCGCGATCGTGCACAGCCGCTGCCGCACGGGCGGGACGCGCTCCGCCCGTGCGTACTCCCTGGCGATCATGGACCAGTCGAAGATCGCGTTGTGTGCGACGAGCACCCGGCCCTCCAGCCGGCCCGCGAACTCGTGGGCGATGTCCGCGAAGAGCGGCGCGCCCTCCAGCACGTCGCTCGTGAGTCCGTGGATCCACACCGGGCCCGGATCCCGCTCCGGATTCACCAGCGTGTACCAGTGGTCCTCGACATTTCCCTGCGAGTCCAGCCGGTAGACGGCAGCCGACACTATCCGGTCGTCCCGGGCGAGTCCGGTGGTCTCCACGTCGACGACCGCGTACCCCTGTGGGTACGCGGTCGGCCACGCTGCTGCGGTCATGCGGTCGTCGAGCATGGTCACAGAGAATACGGGGCGTCACTGACAACGCCGTCCGCGCCGCCCGCCCGCCGGCTCCGCCGGACCCGCTCGCCCCGTCAATTCCCGGGGGACAGCAGCGACTCCACCAGTGCCCGTACGGAGCGGGTGAACAGCCGCTCGGGGTCCGCCGGCCGCGCCAGTGCCCGGGCCAGGTCCGGGTCGTGTTCCGCGGTCTCGGTGCCCCACAGCTCGTCCTCGCCCGGCGACTGCACCGGCGCGCGCTCCCGGTTCCGTTCGACGAGGACGAAGCCGACGATCTGGAACTGGACCGCCCGCACGGCCTCGGCGGCGCGCGCCCCCCGCAGCCCCGCGGCGTGCACCTCGTGGACGAGCGCCCGCTGGGCGGGCAGGAACATCCGCTCGGTCAGGCCCCGCTCGTGGACCATCGCGATCAGATGCGGCCGGGCCCGCAGTTCCCGTCGCAGCCGCCGGGCGACGGACTCGATGCGGGCCGCCGGGGTGTGCCCGTACGGGCGGATCGCGCCCATCTCCTGGACGGTCCGTTCGACCAGCGCGTCCAGCAGCGACTCGCGATTGCCGACATGCCAGTAGATCGACGTCACCGCCGTGCCGAGTTCGGTGGCGAGCTTGCGCATCGTGAGGGCGTCCGGGCCGTGCTGCCGGACGAGGCCCGCGGCGGCGTCCAGTACCTCGTCACGGGTCAGGGCGGTACGTGACATGGAGCCCCCAATTCTGGTGCGTGCACGGCTCTTTACCCTTCATCGCAGCCGGTGTAACTGTGTTACAGAACCCCCGACGATGACGCGACGAAGGGTGGTACGACATGGCACGCGTACGGTACGGCGCGCGCACCGAGGCCGAGATCGCCGCGGCCCGCGCGGCCGGCGCCGAACTCCCCGACATCTGGTCCACGGGCGTGGTCGCCCTGTGGGAGACCGACCCGGACGCGGTCGCGGCCGTGCTGCCGCCGCCGCTCAAACCCACCGACCGCCCCCTCGTGCGGGCGAACATCAGCAAGGTCGACCTCCCCGGCTACCCGCTCGGCGCCGGCTCGGTCGCGGTCGCCGCCGCCCACGGGGACCAGCGGGGCTGGTATCCGCTGGTCATGCCGATGACCCACGAGCGGGCCCTGATCGGCGGCCGCGAGGTCTTCGGCGAGCCCAAGAAGCTGGGCGAGGTCACGGTGGAACGCGACGGCCTGGTCGTACGGGCCGCACTCGCCCGGCACGGCATCGCCTTCGTCGAGGTGCGCGGCGCGGTGTCCGAGACGCTGCCGCTGCCCGAGCCGACCGAGAAGACCGACTTCTACTTCAAGTTCCTCCCGTCGGTCGACGGAGCCGGTTCGGGCTTCGACGCCGACCCGGTCCTCGTCCACTGCGTCCGGGGCGAGAAGGTCCGCAAGCTGGAGCGGATCACCGGCGACGTGGTGCTGCGCGAGTCGATGTACGACCCGGTCGCCGACCTGCCCGTCCACCGGCTGGTGGAGCTCACCATCGGCGAGAAGACCACCGACCAGAAGGGGCGCGTGGTGGAGCGGGTCAGCGCACAGGCGCTCCTGCCCTACATCCACCAGCGCTACGACGATCCGCAGCAGATCCTCGACGGCCCGCCGGAGGGAAGCGTCCGATGAGGCCGGAGCCGGGACAGGTCGCCGTCGTCACCGGCGCGGCGAGCGGCATCGGACGCGCGATGGCCCGCCGCTTCGCCGCCGAGGGGCTCAAGGTCGTCCTCGCCGATGTGGAGGAGGCCGCCCTGGCCAAGGCCGCGGACGAGCTCGTCGCGGACGGCGCCGAAGTGCTCGCGCGGGTGGTGGACGTCGCGGACCGGGACTCCGTACGGACCCTCGCGGACGCCGCGTACGAGACCTTCGGGGCCGTCCACGTGCTGTGCAACAACGCGGGTGTCGGCTCGGGCGCCGAGGGCCGGATGTGGGAACACGAGCCGAACGACTGGAAGTGGGCCTTCGCGGTGAACGTGTGGGGCGTCTTCCACGGCATCCAGGCCTTCGTCCCGCGCATGATCGCGGGCGGCGAGCCCGGCCATGTCGTCAACACGTCGTCCGGGGACGGCGGCATCGCCCCGCTGCCCACCGCGTCCGTGTACGCCGTCACCAAGTCCGCCGTCGTCACCATCACCGAGTCGCTGTACGCGCACCTGAAGGCGGAGGGCGCGCGGGTGGGGGCGTCCGTCCTCTTCCCGGGCCCGCACATGCTCCGCACGGGCCTGTGGGAGTCGCACCGCAACCGGCCCGAGCGGTACGCCAAGCAGCGGCCGCGCAGGACCCCGTACCGGAGCCTCGACCAGTACGAGGCCGCGATGAAGGCGGCCGGCCACGACGTGCTGTTCACGCCCGTGGAGGAGGTGGCGGACTTCGTGGTCGAGGGCATCAGGGACGACCGCTTCTGGCTGATCCCGGAGAGCGAGCACAGCGACCGCCAGATCCGGGCGCGTTCGCAGTCGATGCTCGACCGCGCCAACCCGTCGTATCTCGAAAGCTTCATCCTTGAATGAGGCCTTGAATGAGGGACGTGTCATGACGGACCCGAACGACCCCTACCTGATCATCTCCTCCGACTGCCACGCCGGGCTGCCCACCGAGGAGTACCGGCCCTACCTCGACCGCCGTTTCCACCGGGAGTTCGAGGACTTCCTCGCCGGCCGGGACCGCCGCCGTGAGGAGATGACCCGCCTCGGCGTACGCAACGAGGCCTTCGCGGACAAGTGGTTCAGCGACAACGAGGAAGGCCTGCGGGGCGGCTGGGACACCGGCCAGCGGCTCAAGGAGCTCGACGGCGACGGGGTGGCGGCGGAGGTCGTCTTCCCCGACGCGGACGCCGTCGACAGCCGGACCGCCGCACCCTTCGGCGTCGGCCTCGGACTCTCCGGCGACCAGGACCCGGAGCTCGGCATGGCGGGCGCGCAGGCGCACAACCGCTGGCTGGCCGAGTTCGTCTCCGAGAACCCCGCCCGGCACTGCGGCGTCGCCCTGCTCCCCGTCACCGGCGAGGTGGACCGCGTCGTCGCCGAGATCCACCGGGCCAAGGAGTCCGGGCTCGGCGCGCTGATGATCCCCTCCATGTGGGTGGACAAGGCCCCCTACCACGACCGGCGTTACGACCCGGTCTGGTCGGCCGCCGCCGAGACGGGCATGCCGCTGGTCACCCACTCCGGCGCGGCGCCGCGCCAGGAGTACGGCGACCACCTCGGCATCTACGTCTCCGAGGTGACCTGGTGGCCCGCCCGGCCGCTGTGGTTCCTGCTCTGGTCGGGCGTCTTCGAGCGCCACCCCGGACTGAAGTTCGGTGTCGCCGAATCGGGCTGCTGGTGGCTGCCGAACCTCCTGTGGTTCATGGACCGGCTCTACCTCGGCGCGCACGGCGGGAAGAAGCTCTCGCCCTTCGCGGAGCTCAAGCGGCCGCCGAGCGAGTATCTGGACCGGCAGGTCTTCATCTGCGCCACCAACACCAAGCGGCGTGAACTCGCCCAGCGGTACGAGATCGGCGTCGACAACATCCTCTGGGGCTCCGACTTCCCCCACCCCGAAGGCACCTGGCCGAACACCCGCGCCTGGCTGAAGAACACGTTCCACGACATCCCGGTCGCCGAGACCCGCCGCATCCTGGGCCTCGCGGCAGCCGAGGTCTTCGGCTTCGACGTGGCGCGGCTCCAGCCGATCGCCCGCCGTATCGGCCCCACCCCGGCAGACCTCGGCCAGCCGGACGACCAGGCGGCCGTCGAGGCGTCCTGGGCGAGGTCGCGCGAGGTGGGCCGCCACTGGCTCACGGACCACGACTTCCCGTCCCTGGGGGTCATGTCATGACTGACCGCTATACGGTCATCTCCGCCGACTGCCACGCGGGAGCGGACCTCCTCGACTACAAGTCGTACCTGGAGAAGCGCCACCACGACGACTTCGACGCGTGGGCGGCGACGTACGTCAATCCGTACGAGGACCTGCTCGCCGACACCGCCGACCGCAACTGGAACTCCGACCGTCGGGTCGCCGAGCTGGAGGCCGACGGCATCGTCGCCGAGGTCGTCTTCCCCAACACCATCCCGCCCTTCTTCCCCTCCGCGTCCCTGATGGCGCCCGCGCCCACGCGCCAGGAGTACGAACAGCGCTGGGCGGGCCTGCGCGCCCACAACCGCTGGCTCGCCGACTTCTGCTCGCTCGCGCCGGGCCGGCGGGCGGGTGTCGCGCAGATCCTGCTGAACGACGTGGACGAGGCGGTCGCGGAGGTCCGCCGCGGCAGGGAAGCCGGGCTCACGGGCGGGATCCTGCTGCCGGGCACGCCGCCTGGGTCGGGCCTCCCTGAGCTGTACTCGGCGACGTACGACCCGCTCTGGGCGGTCTGCGAGGAGCTGGACGTACCCGTCAACCACCACGGTGGCTCGGCGTCCCCGCCGCTGGGCGACGAACCGGCCGCTCGGGCGGTGTTCATGGTGGAGACGACCTGGTTCTCGCACCGGGCGCTGTGGCACCTGATCTTCGGCGGCGCGTTCCGCCGCCACCCCGGTCTGAAGCTGGTGCTCACCGAGCAGGGCTCGGGCTGGATCCCGGCGGTCGTCGAGATGCTGGACTACTACCACGGCCGGCTGGTCGCGGCGGCCACCCGGGCGTCCACGGCCGAGTCCAAGTTCGGCGCGGGGCTCGCCGCCTCCATGGGCAAGGGGCCCAGCGAGGTCTGGCGCGACAACTGCTTCGTCGGCGCGAGCTTCATGCGCCCCCACGAGGTGCCGCTGCGCGACCGGATCGGCCTCGACAAGATCATGTGGGGCAGCGACTACCCGCACGACGAGGGCACGGCCCCCTACTCCCGCGAAGGCCTCCGCATCGCCTACGCGGGCCTGCCGCGCGAGGAGGTCGCCGCCATGGCCGGCGGCAACGCGGCCCGGGTGTACGGCTTCGACCTCGGCCTGCTCGACGGCCTCGCCGCCGTCCACGGCCCGACCGTGGCGGAGATCGCCGAACCGCTGAAGGAGGTGCCGCCCGACGCCACCAGCCCCGCGTTCGCCCCGGGCGGGTCGGTACGCGTGTGGTGACCCCGCGGTGAGACCCTCCCCGCGTGACCGAACCGACTGACGACGCATCCCACGACGGATCCCAAAACGCGTCCGAAAACGCATCCCACGACGAACCCCACGACCCCCACGGTGAGTCCCTCGGCACCCGCCTCAACTGGCTGCGCGCCGCGGTGCTCGGCGCCAACGACGGCATCGTCTCCACGGCCGGCCTCGTCGTCGGCGTCGCGGGCGCGACCGACGACCGTGGCGCGCTGCTCACGGCCGGCCTCGCCGGACTGCTCGCCGGCTCCATGTCCATGGCCGCCGGCGAGTACGTCTCGGTCTCCACCCAGCGCGACTCGGAGAAGGCGGCGCTCGCGGCCGAGAAACGCGAACTGCGCGAGCAGCCGGACGCCGAACTCGACGAACTGACCGACCTGCTGGCCGACCGGGGCCTCGCCCGCGACACCGCCCGCGAGGCCGCGATCCAGCTCACCGAACGCGACGCCCTGCGGGCCCACGCGCGCGTGGAGCTCGGCATCGACCCCGACCAGCTCGCCAATCCCTGGCACGCGGCGGGCGCGAGCTTCCTCGCGTTCACGGTGGGCGCGCTGCTGCCGCTCCTGGCGATCGTCCTGCCCCCGTCGGCGGACCGGCTGTGGGTGACCGTTCTGTCGGTTCTGGCCGCCCTGACCTTCACGGGCTGGTGGAGCGCCCGGCTCGGGGACGCCCCCGCGGGGCGCGCTATGGCGCGGAACGTGGGCGGGGGAGCGCTGGCGATGGGGGTGACGTACGCCGCCGGGTCGCTGCTGGGGGCAGCGGGGGTGTAGCGAGGGTCCCGGACTTGGCGGAAGTTGCCAAAACTCGCTGACAAGTTGTCTCGCATACTTGTCGGTAACACCATCTAGCCGAGCCCGCACACCCGCCTCTACGGTGCTCGCATGCCGCCCAACCTGCCCGATGTCGTGCTGTGGTCGATACCCGCCTTCGTCCTGCTCACCGTCCTGGAGATGGTCAGCTACCGGCTCCATCCCGACGAGGACGCCACCGGCTACACGGCCAAGGACGCCGCCACCAGCGTCACCATGGGGCTCGGCAGTCTCGCCTTCGACCTGCTGTGGAAGATCCCGATCGTCGCGATCTACACAGCGGTCTACGAGCTCACGCCCGCCCGGATCCCCGTCCTGTGGTGGACGATCCCGCTCATGCTGCTCGCGCAGGACTTCTTCTACTACTGGTCCCACCGCGGCCATCACGTCATCCGCATCCTGTGGGCCTGCCACGTGGTGCACCACTCCAGCCGCAAGTTCAACCTCACGACCGCGCTGCGCCAGCCGTGGACCTCGCTCACCGTCTGGCCGTTCTACCTGCCGCTGATCGCCTGCGGCGTCCACCCGGCCGCGCTCGCGTTCTGTTCCTCGGCGAACCTCGTCTACCAGTTCTGGGTGCACACCGAGCGGATCGACAAGCTGCCGAGGCCCTTCGAGTACGTGCTCAACACGCCCTCCCACCACCGGGTGCACCACGCCTCCCAAGGCGGCTACCTGGACCGGAACTTCGGCGGCATCCTGATCATCTGGGACCGGCTGTTCCGGTCGTTCGTGGCCGAGACCGAGCGGCCCGTGTTCGGGCTCACCAAGAACATCGAGACGTACAACCCGCTGCGCGTGGCCACCCACGAGTACGCCGCGATCGCCCGCGACGTACGGGCCGCGAGCAGCTGGCGCGAGCGGGCCGGACGGGTGTTCCGGGGGCCGGGATGGCAGCCCGCCGCCGAACCGTCCCCGTCCCCGTCCCCGTCTCCGTCCCCGGAGCCTCGGCCGGAGCGCGTCGCGTGAGCAAGGAACGCCTCGCCCGGGTGCTGCTGGTCGCCTTCGGGGTGGCGCTGGCCGCCGACCTCGGGGCACTGGCCGCCGGCTGGGACACCGGGCACCGCATCGCCAAGCCCCTGCTCATGCCGCTGCTCGCGGGGTACGCGGCGACCAGAGGCGCACCCCGGACGCTGATCGCCGCGCTGCTCTTCGGCTGGGGCGGGGACGTGTTCCTGCTGTTCGACGCGGAGTGGGCGTTCCTCGTCGGCATGGGGTCGTTCGCCGCCGGGCACGTCTGTTACCTCGTGCTCTTCGGCCGGGGGCGTACGAGCCCGGCGCTCGGGGTGGCGTACGCCGCCGCCCTCGTCGGCGTCGTCGCGCTCCTGTGGGGCGACCTGCCCGCCGATCTGCGCATCCCCGTCGCCGGGTACTCGCTGCTGCTCACCGCCATGGCGTACCGGTCGAGCGCGCTCGGGCGCACGGCGGGTATCGGCGGGGCGCTGTTCCTGGTCTCGGACACGCTCATCGCGACGGGGGTCGCCGCGTGGCCACAGCTGCCCGCGCCCGACTTCTGGATCATGCTCACGTACGGGGCGGCGCAGTACTTGCTGACAACGGGCTCACTGAGTCCGGCGTACGGTGAGAACGTCGAGATCCGTACCGCCGTCTGAAAAGCAAGGACCCGCACGTCATACGCGCCACCACCATCCACGCCCCGCACGACATCCGTGTGGAGGAGGTGCCCGACCCGACGATCCAGCAGCCCACGGACGTCGTCGTGCGCGTCCTGCTGGCCTGCATCTGCGGCAGCGACCTGTGGGCGTACCGCGGCGAGTCGGCGCGCAATCCGGGGCAGAGGATCGGCCACGAGTTCCTGGGCGTCGTCGAGGAGACCGGCGCCGACGTGGCGGGCTTCGCGCCGGGGGACCTCGTCGTGGCCCCGTTCGTCTGGTCCGACGGCACGTGCGAGTACTGCGCCGAAGGCCTGCAGACGTCCTGCCCGCAGGGCGGGATCTGGGGCATGCCCGGCCACGACGGACGGCCAGGGCGAGGCCGCGCGCGTGCCCCTCGCCGACGGGACGCTGGTCAAGCTCCCGTCCGACGCGGCGTCGGACGACCGGCTGCTCACCGCCCTCCTCGCCCTCTCCGACGTCCTCGGCACCGGCCACCACGCCGCCGTCGGCGCGGGCGTCACCAAGGGCAGCACCGTCGCGGTCGTCGGGGACGGCGCGGTGGGGCTCTGCGGGGTGTTCGCGGCCAAGCGGCTCGGCGCCGAACAGATCATCGCGCTCGGCCGCCACCAGGCGCGCACCGACCTCGCCCGCACCTTCGGCGCCACGGACGTCGTCGCGGCGCGCGGCGACGAGGCCGTCGTGGCCGTACGCGAGCTGACCGGCGGCCAGGGCGCGCACGCCGTCATCGAGGCGGTCGGCACCGAGCAGTCGATGCGCACGGCTGTCGGGATCACCCGCGACGGCGGGGCGATCGGTTACGTCGGCGTGCCGCACGGCTGGGGGTCCCCCCAGGCCGAAGGCCGAGGGGGAGGCACCGGACTGAACCTGAGCGTCATGTTCGACCGCAACATCGCGCTGCGCGGCGGGGTCGCACCCGTGCGGGCCTACATCCCCGAACTGCTCCCGGACATCCTGGAATCCCGCGTGGACCCCTCGCCGGTCTTCGACGTCACCGTCGCCCTGGACGGCGTCCCGGGCGGCTACCGCGCGATGGACGAACGGACTGCCCTGAAAGTCCTGGTCAAGCCGTAGAGGGCGCCGGTGGGCCCCTGTCAGAGGTGCGGTGGGATGTCGTCAGGGACGGGCCTGGGTCGGTAAATCTTGGTGCACAGCTCTTCGCACGACTTGAGGCCTTTATCGGCTTTGTCGAAGCAGGGGCCGAGTGGCCCTCGTTGGTCAATGCACGCCGTAGATTTCTTGGTCCATATTCTCACGCAGGTGGCCTTGCATTCCTTTATGCCCTGCGGAACTCTCTCCCGTGTGGAAAGTGCGCCGAATTGGCTTGGGTCACCGAAGCCGGCGGCGCCCATGGGGCTGCAGGTCCAAGCGACCTGATGCGAGCCTTCCGGGGAGGTAGAGGGCTGTGACGATGCCGTCAAAGCGGCGGTCGCAGGGGTGGCCACGAGGAAAACCGGAGCAGCTACGGCCAGCATCAGCCGCCAGGTTGAACTTCTGACGTGACGATACATGGCGTTCCTCTGGACACGGCGAAGCCGAATTCCTGTTTCGCCTCCACTCTTCTCCTGTCCACCCCCTGAGTCAACCGTCACTGATTCAATTGAAGGCACAATCGGAAAGCTGTGCCGGAGGCGGTCGTTCTCGTGTCAGGCCGTGTCCGATCGTTTCGTCAGGAGTTCTCAGTCGCGGGCGGGTTTCCACCTCGGCGCCCCCTACGCCCACCTCGGCGCATCCGCGCCCCACACCCCTGGCGGGCGGGACCAGTTCGTCGCCCCCGCCGGGGACGACACAGGCGGGAGCGCGTGCCGCAGCCTGCCGAGCGGGCTGTCGGTCTCGGCCAGCCACCGTTCCGGGGCGTACGCACCGGGGGACGGACGCGAGGCCGCACCCCCGGGCAGTTCGTGGACCAGGAAGTGGGCCGTTCGGGCCAGCGCCGTCCGGACGAGCCGCGTGCCCCCCTCGTCCTCCTGCTCGGTCAGGGACCTGAGCACCGCCGCCGCGAGCAGATACCCGGTGGCGTGGTCGAGTGCCTGCGCGGGCAGGGCCCCCGGCCGCTCCTCGGAGCCCTCCAGCACGGCGATCCCGCTCGCGGCCTGGACCAGGCTGTCGAAGCCGCGTCGCGCACCCCAGGGGCCGTCGTCGCCCCAGGCCGACAACCGTGCGATCACCAGGCCCGGCCGCGACAGGCCGTACCGCTCCAGCGCGCCCGGCCGGTAGCCGGTGACCAGGACATCGGCCCCGTCCAGCAGTTCGCCCAACGTCCGCCGGTCCGTCCTGCTGTCCAGATCGAGCGTCGCGGACCGCTTGCCGAAACCGGTGTCGGCGTGCTGGTCCGGCAGCTCGGGCAGCCGGGGCGGATCGACGCGCAGCACGTCCGCGCCGAGCAGCGCGAGCGTGCGCGTGGCGACGGGGCCGGCGATCACCCGGGTCAGGTCCAGCACCCGCAGCGGCCCGGACCGCGCCCGGGGCGCCGCGTCGTCCAGCCGCTCCCGGGCGACCAGCGGGCCGCGGGCCGCCGACGCGCCCTGGGGGTGCGCCGACCACTCCTCGGGCGTGCGCAGCGCGACCGCGAGGCCCCCGGCCTCGTACACGGTCTCCTCGACATCGAGGGCCCGGCGCTCGGCGAGCGCCCGTCCGACACCCTCCTCGTCCGTCTTGAGTGCCGCGAGCAACGCCGCCCGGTGATGGGGATAGTTGGCGTGGGTCCGTACCCAGCCGTCGGCCGTGCGCCAGAACCGGGACAGCGGCGCGAACGTCTCCGGAGCCCGCCCGTCGATCAGCAGATGACGCTCGCTGACGAACGCGGTGGCGACCGCCCCGTCGTCCACCCGCAGCGCGGGCACCGCGCCGCCCTCCCGGCGCGCCGCGTGCTCCGCCGCCGCCAGCGAGCACACCGCCACCGATGCGCCGGCCAGTTCCCGCACGGGCAGCCGGGCGGGGAGCAGGCCTTCCGGGCCGCCGTAGGAGACGCGACCGGTCAGCGCGGGATCACCGCCCAGGGCCGCCCACAGGAGCGCCGTCCCGTCCGGAGCAACGTCCGAAGCAGCGTCAGAAGAAGCGTGTGAGGAAGTGTCGGTCATGGCCCGCACTATGGCACCCGTGGCCCATGCGAAGGGCCCGGGCTCACGATCGTGCCCGGGCCCCGCCGTCACACCGCGAAACTACCGGCGGCGCACCGCGTCCAGCGCGTCCGCGAGCCCGGTCCCGTAGAACCCGTTGTCGTTCTTGCTGCCCTCGCACACCGCGTCGATCTTGCCGTCGCCGTTGATGTCGTACGGCTCACCGCACGCCGTGTCGTCGGCCTGCGCGTACAGCAGCGCCTTCACCTCGGCCGCCGAGGCGCGCGGGTGGGTCGACTTGATGAGCGCGGCGACGCCCGCGACGTGCGGCGACGCCATGGACGTGCCGGCCTTGTAGCCGTAGCCGCCGTTCATCACCGTCGACAGGATCAGCCCGCTCGTGGCCGGGGCGTCCGGCTTCTGATAGGCCGTCGAGTCGCCGCCCGGCGCTGAGATGTCGACGATGCCCCGGCCGTAGTTCGAGTACGACGACTTCAGACCCTTGGCGCCCGTCGCGGAGACCGTCACGACACCCGGCAGCATCGTCGGGTAGTCCAGGCACTCGCGCGGGTTGACCGGGCGCGTCACCGGGGTGGTGTCATTGGGGCTGGTCGTGTCGGTGAGCTCGTCCGCCGCCAGGTCCATCCGGTCGTTCCCGGCCGCGGCGACGTTCACCGCGCCCTTGCGCTCCGCGTACCGCGCGGCCCGGGTCACCGACTCGAGCAGCGCCTTCTGGTCGGCGTCGTTCTTGCACGCGAACAGCCACGGGTCGGTGTAGTAGCTGTTGTTGGTGACGTCGACGTCGTGCTCGGCCGCCCAGACGAAGCCGCAGACGACCGCCTCGGTGTAGAAGAAGCCGTCCGGGTTGGACACCTTGATGCCGGACACCTTCACGCCGGGCGCCACACCGGTCACGCCGACACCGTTCTTCGCGGCGGCGATCGTGCCAGCGACGTGCGTCCCGTGGTCGCTCTCGTGCGCGCCGGGCCGCCAGGAGCCGGGAGTGGTGTCCGGCGCGCCGGTCACACAGTTGGCGGACGCGGCGCTGTCGAAGTTCGGCGCGAGATCCGGGTGGGTGTCGTCGACACCCGTGTCGATGACGGCGACCGTGACGTTCTTGCTGCCCAGCGTCTTCTGGTGGGCCTTGTCCGCCTTGATGGCGGGCAGATCCCACTGCAACGGCTCGAACGGGTCCTGCTCGTCCGTCGCCTTCGCCGCCGCCTTCGCCGCCTCGGCCGCGGCGAGGGGCTGCTCCGCGTCGATCGCGGTGTCGGTCTGCGCGGCCAGCGGCTTGGTCCGGGTCGCGCCCGCCGATGTGACGCCCTTGACCGTCCGGATCGTCTTCGCGAAGTCGGGGTTCTGCGAGTGGACGACGATGACGCCGATCTGGTCGTAGGCGATCACCACCGTGCCGCCGGCCTTCACGATCGCCCGCTTCACCGACTTGGCAGTGGAGTGACCGCCATTGGTGTTGACGACGTACGACAGCTTCGGGCCGTCGGCCGCGACGACGGCGGGCACCTCGTCGGCGGGGGCGGCGGTCGCCGCGCCGGCGGGCAGGATTCCGAGCGACGCCGTGAGCGCCAGACCGGCGGGCAGGGCTATTGCGCGCGTCCGGCTGGATCGCAGATGAGCCATGGGGTCTCCACATCATCCGTATCAGCCGCCCAGTCACCTGTTGTGAATGGACGGGTACATGACGAGTGAAGTTATCGCCGATCATCCGGATATATCAACGGCCCCTGGTGGAAAGCCCTGACGAAAAAAGGGCCGAACTGAACCGCTCCGCCCCGCGATCCGTGACGTTGTCAGGGAGCGGAGCGCCATCGCCCCGACCGATGTCCCTGTTGTTCCTGTTGTCCTGTCGTCCCCGTTGTCCGTTCCTGCTTACCGCACCAGCGTCGCGAGGAGATTCCGTGGCTACCGATGCACCGCCGCCGCCCGGCGATACGGTCACCAGTCCCGCCCAGCCCACCACAGAGTCGTTCGTCGAGGTGCAGGAGAGTGCGGAATTCGGCGAACTGCGCCGCACGTACCGCTCCTTCGCCTTCCCCCTGACGATCGCCTTCATCGCCTGGTACCTGCTGTACGTCCTGCTGTCCAACTACGCCGGCGGCTTCATGGGCACCAAGCTGTTCGGCAACATCAACGTCGCCCTCGTGCTCGGGCTCGCCCAGTTCGTCACCACGTTCCTCATCGCCTGGTTCTACTCGCGGCACGCGGCCGAGAAGCTCGACCCCAAGGCGGAAGCCATCAAGTCCCGCATGGAGGCCGACGCATGAGCAGCACCACCCTCCAGCTCCACAGCGCTCAGCTCGCGGCATCCAGTGCCACCACCGAGCACCGGCCGCTGATCATCTCGCTCTTCGCCGCCTTCGTCGTCGCGACGCTGTTCATCACCGTCTGGGCCGGCCGCCAGACCAAGGACGCCGCCGACTTCTACGCGGGCGGCCGTCAGTTCACCGGCTTCCAGAACGGCCTCGCCATCTCCGGCGACTACATGTCCGCCGCCTCCTTCCTCGGTATCGCCGGCGCCATCGCGCTCTTCGGATACGACGGCTTCCTCTACTCCATCGGCTTCCTGGTCGCCTGGCTGGTCGCCCTGCTGCTGGTCGCCGAACCGCTGCGCAACTCCGGCCGGTACACGATGGGCGACGTCCTCGCGTACCGCATGCGCCAGCGCCCCGTCCGTACCGCCGCGGGCACGTCCACCATCGTCGTCTCGATCTTCTACCTGCTCGCCCAGATGGCGGGCGCGGGTGTGCTCGTCTCGCTGCTGCTCGGCATCACCAGCGACACGGGCAAGATCGCGATCGTCGCCCTGGTCGGCCTGCTGATGATCGTCTACGTCACCATCGGCGGCATGAAGGGCACCACCTGGGTGCAGATGGTCAAGGCCGTCCTCCTCATCGCGGGCACGCTGCTGATCACCTTCCTGGTGCTGTGGAAGTTCAACTTCAACGTCTCCGACCTGCTCGGCAAGGCCGCGGAGAACAGCGGCAAGGGCTCGGCGTTCCTGGAGCCCGGCCTGAAGTACGGTCTCACCGGCACCTCCAAGCTGGACTTCATCTCGCTCGGTATCGCGCTGGTGCTCGGCACCGCGGGCCTGCCGCACATCCTGATCCGCTTCTACACCGTGCCGACCGCCCAGGCCGCCCGTAAGTCCGTGATCTGGGCCATCGGCATCATCGGCGGCTTCTACCTGATGACCATCGCGCTGGGCTTCGGCGCGGCCGCGATCGTCGGACCCGACGCGATCAAGGCCTCCAACAAGGCGGGCAACACGGCGGCGCCGCTGCTCGCACTGCACCTCGGCGGCACCGACTCGACGGCTGGGGCGATCCTGCTCGCCGTGATCTCCGCGGTCGCCTTCGCCACCATCCTCGCCGTCGTCGCGGGACTGACCCTGGCATCCTCGTCGTCCTTCGCGCACGACATCTACGCCAACGTCATCCGCAAGGGAAAGGCGACCGAGAAGGAGGAGGTCCGCGCGGCCCGCTGGGCGACGGTCTTCATCGGCATCGTGTCCATCGCGCTCGGCGCGCTCGCCCGCGATCTGAACGTGGCGGGACTCGTCGCGCTCGCCTTCGCGGTCGCGGCCTCCGCCAACCTGCCGACGATCCTCTACAGCCTCTTCTGGAAGAGGTTCACCACCCAGGGCGCCCTCTGGTCGATCTACGGCGGACTGATCTCGTCGGTCGTGCTCGTCCTGTTCTCCCCGGTCGTCTCCGGCAAGCCCACCTCGATGTTCCCGACCGCGGACTTCGCCTGGTTCCCGCTGGAGAACCCCGGCCTGGTGTCCATCCCGCTGGGCTTCCTGCTCGGCTGGGTCGGCTCCCTGTTCTCCAAGGAGGAGCCGGACAAGGGCAAGTACGCCGAGCTGGAGGTCAAGTCCCTCACAGGCGCCGGTGCCCACTGAGAGAGCTCTCTGTCATACGCATGACCGCGGCCGCGTCGTAGAGTCCTACGACGCGGCCGCGCCGCACCTCGTGGCAAATGGCCCATGTGAGTTGTCAGACCTCTCGCGTAGGCTCGATTCATACGAGTTCCTGTACGACTTCCGGATACCGGGGAGGGGGCCCACTGTGCTCATCGACACTTTCGGCCGTGTGGCCACTGACCTGCGGGTTTCGCTCACGGACCGCTGCAATCTGCGGTGTACGTACTGCATGCCCGAAGAGGGTCTGCAGTGGCTGGCCAAGCCCGACCTGCTCAGCGACGACGAGATCGTCCGGCTGGTCCGTATCGCCGTCACCGAGCTGGGGATCACCGAGGTCCGCTTCACCGGCGGCGAGCCGCTGCTGCGGCCCGGCCTCGTCGGCATCGTCGAGCGCTGCGCCGCCCTCGAGCCCCGCCCCAAGATGTCCCTGACGACCAACGGCATCGGCCTCAAGCGCACCGCGTCCGCGCTGAAGGCCGCGGGCCTGGACCGGGTCAACGTCTCGCTGGACACGCTGCGCCCCGATGTCTTCAAGACGCTGACGCGCCGCGACCGCCACCACGATGTGCTGGAGGGCCTGCAGGCCGCCCGCGACGCCGGACTGACCCCGGTCAAGGTCAACACGGTCCTGATGCCCGGGCTCAACGGCGATGAGGCGCCCGACCTGCTCGCCTGGGCGGTGGAGCACGACTACGAGCTCCGGTTCATCGAGCAGATGCCGCTCGACGCCCAGCACGGCTGGAAGCGCAGCGGCATGATCACGGCCGGTGACATCCTCGAATCGCTGCGTACGCGCTTCACGCTCACCGCCGAGGACGACGCCGCACGCGGCTCGGCCCCCGCCGAGCGCTGGCTCGTGGACGGCGGACCCCACCGGGTCGGGGTCATCGCCTCCGTCACCCGCCCCTTCTGCTCCGCCTGCGACCGCACCCGGCTCACCGCCGACGGACAGGTCCGCACCTGCCTGTTCGCCCAGGAGGAGACGGACCTGCGCGGCGCCCTGCGCTCCGACGCGCCGGACGAGGAGATCGCCCGGATATGGAAGGCCGCGATGTGGGGCAAGAAGGCGGGGTCCGGTCTGGACGACCCGTCCTTCCTTCAGCCCGAGCGGCCCATGTCAGCCATCGGCGGCTGAGCCGTCTCCCGACTGCTGCTCCCAGTCGTCGAGCGTCACGACGTCTTTGAGGAAACCGCGCACGCCGAGGAACTGGGACAGGTGCTCGCGGTGTTCCTCACAGGCCAGCCAGGTCTTGCGGCGGTCGGGGGTGTGCAGCTTCGGGTTGTTCCACGCCAGTACCCAGACCGCCGACGCGCGGCAGCCCTTGGCGGAACAGATCGGGGTCTCGTCACTCACCGGATCATTGTCCACGATGGATCATCGTCCACGATCATCGTGCGGGACTGCGCAAACGAAGCCGTGCAAACGAAGCCGTGCAAACGGAGCTGCGCAAACGAAGCTGTGCAAAGGAGACTGCGCAAAAAGGCGACGCCGAGCAGCCACGGGGGGAGCTGCCCGGCGTCGGTCCGTCGCTCCGACGGGGGATGCGGAGCGCCTACGCAGTATGTCACGCGGAACGGGGTGAGGTGCACCAGAACTTCACGATTGATCTGAGCTTTTCTTGAGCTTTGCGGGCCGGTGAAGGTCGGCGCGGGCCCGGGTTGGGGGTTCAGCTCTGATGGGCGGGGCGTTCCGTCTGGTCCTCCGCCCCGGGCCTGCCCACGTCGAGCATCGGCCGCATGGGCGCCGCGACGAACGTCGACGGCAGGGACGGCGCGTTTTCCCGGCCGGCGTTGGCGATCACCACGGCGATGTAGGGCAGCACCACACCCAGCACCAGGGCCACGATCGCCACATGCCGCTCGACATCCCAGAGCACCGCGGCCAGGATCACCGAGAGGGTCCGTACCGACATCGAGATCACATAGCGACGCTGCCTGGCGCGTACGTCATCGGCCAGGCCCTTACGGGCTCCGGTGATCCGGAAGACCTCGTTCGAACTGTGCTTCCGCATGACATTCCACCGCCCGGCCGCCGCGCCGGACTCTCCCGGCCCGGTTCGGTCTCAACGGTACGCCGCGGCTGCGACGCATTCGAGAGCGGGTCCGCCCCCACCTGGGTGGAGGGTGCCCTGCGTACCACGTACGGAGCTGTCCGACATGCGCCGTATGGCGGATAGATCGAGACTGTCCGTAACGGCTCACGTCGATCCGAACCAGGAGGCAGCCATGGGCTGGTTGTGGGCGATCATTGTCGGGTTCGTGCTGGGCCTGCTCGCCAAGGCGATCCTGCCGGGCAAGCAGCACAGCCCCCTCTGGCTCATCACGATCTTCGGCATCATCGGCGCAATCGTCGGCAACTCCCTCGCGGGGGCGTTCGGAATCCAGGAGACCCCGGGCATCGACTGGGGCCGGCACGCCCTGCAGATCGTTGCCGCCCTGGTCGTCGTGGGCCTCGGGGACATGCTCTACATGTCCGTGCGCGGGAAGAAACAGCGCGCCTGACAGGCTCCGGCACAGCTGACAGCGGACAGACAGCGGAGGCCGGGTGGGCATCACGCCCACCCGGCCTCCGCCATACGCACCGGACGGACTCAGCCGCCCGTGACCTCGACCGCGGCCAGGTTCTTCTTCCCCCGGCGCAGCACCAGCCACCTGCCGTGCAGCAGATCCTCGGTGCCGGGCACGGCGTCCTCGGCGGTCACCTTCGCGTTGTTCACGTAGGCACCGCCCTCCTTGATCGTGCGACGGGCGGCCGACTTGCTCGCGACCAGCCCGACCTCCGCGAAGAGGTCGGCCACCGCGGCCGGCTCGGTCACCCGCGCGTGCGGCAGCTCGGAGAGCGCCGCGCTCAGCGTCGCCTCGTCCAGCTCCCCCAGGTCACCCTGGCCGAACAGCGCCTTCGACGCGGCGATGACCGCCGCGCACTGGTCGGCGCCGTGCACCAGCGTCGTCAGCTCCTCGGCCAGCGCACGCTGTGCCGCCCGGGCCTGCGGGCGCTCCTCGGTGACCTTCTCCAGCTCCTCCAGCTCCTCGCGGCTCTTGAAGCTGAGGATGCGCAGGTACGTGGAGATGTCGCGGTCGTCCACGTTCAGCCAGAACTGGTAGAAGGCGTACGGCGTCGTCAGCTCCGGGTCCAGCCAGACGGCCCCGCCCTCGGTCTTGCCGAACTTGGTGCCGTCCGCCTTGACCATCAGCGGCGTCGCGAGCGCGTGCGCGTTCGCGTGCGGCTCCAGGCGGTGGATCAGATCCAGGCCCGCCGTCAGGTTGCCCCACTGGTCGCTGCCGCCGGTCTGCAACGTGCAGCCGTGACGGCGGTACAGCTCCAGGAAGTCCATGCCCTGCAGCAGCTGGTAGCTGAACTCGGTGTAGCTGATGCCCTGGTCGGACTCCAGCCGGCGGGCGACCGAGTCCTTGGTCAGCATCTTGTTGACCCGGAAGTGCTTGCCGATGTCCCGGAGGAACTCGATGGCGGACATGCCGCCCGTCCAGTCCAGGTTGTTGACCATGACCGCGGCGTTCTCGCCCTCGAAGGACAGGAACGGCTCGATCTGCGCACGGACCCGCTCCACCCAGGCCGCGACCGTCTCCGGGTCGTTCAGCGTGCGCTCCGCGGTCGGCTTGGGGTCACCGATCTGACCCGTCGCCCCGCCCACCAGCGCCAGCGGACGGTGCCCCGCCTGCTGAAGCCGGCGCATGGTGAGCGCCTGCACCAGATGTCCCACGTGCAGGCTCGGCGCCGTCGGGTCGAAGCCGCAATAGAACGTCACGGGACCGTCCGCGAGCGCCTTGCGCAAAGCGTCCTCGTCGGTGGACAGGGCGAACAGCCCACGCCACTTCAGCTCGTCGACGATGTCCGTCACGATTCTGGTTCTCCTCGAAACGATGGATCGGCCGGGGAATCGACCGGGGGATCGACAGGGGTATGACCACAGCAGTCTATTGGGCTCATACGCCCTGGCTGACCGAGCTCATGTTGAAGTCCGGGATACGCAGGGCCGGCATCGCCGCCCTGGTGAACCAGTCGCTCCACTCGCGCGGCAGCGTCTTCTCCGTCCGGCCCGCCTCGGCGGCCCGCGACAGCAGATCGACGGGCGACTCGTTGAACCGGAAGTTGTTCACCTCGCCCGTGACCTCGCCGTTCTCGACGAGATACACCCCGTCCCGGGTCAGCCCGGTCAGCAGCAGCGTCGCCGGGTCGACCTCCCGGATGTACCAGAGGCAGGTCAGCAGCAGCCCGCGCTCGGTGGCGGCGACCATCTCCTCCAGCGAACGCTCACCGTCGCTGTCCAGGATCAGATTGCCGATGCCGGGGGCGACCGGCAGCCCGGTCAGACCCGCGCTGTGCCGGGTGGTGACGAGCCGGTCCAGCTTGCCGTCCCGTACCCACTCGGTCGCCGACAGTGGAAGTCCGTTGTCGAAGACGGAGGCGTCGTCGCCGGAGGAGTGCGCGATCACGAACGGCGCGGACTCCAGTCCAGGCTCGTTCGGGTCGCTGCGCAGCGTGAGCGGCAGCTCGGACAGCGTCTCGCCGACCCGGGTGCCGCCGCCGGGCTTGGAGAAGACCGTACGGCCCTCCACGGCGTCCCGGCCCATCGCGGACCACTGCTGGTAGATCAGCAGATCCGCGACCGCCGTGGGCGGCAGCAGCGTCTCGTACCGTCCGGCGTCCAGCGCGATCCGCCGCTCGGCCCAGCCGAGCCGCTGCGCCAGCTCGGCGTCGAGCACGGCCGGGTCGACGTCCTTGAAGTCCCGCGTCGAGCGCCCCGCCCAGGCGGACCGGCTGCGGTCCGGCGACTTGGCGTTGACCTCCAGGGTCCCGGTGGGCTGGTCGTGGCGCAGCCGGATGCCCGTCGACGTACCGAGGTACGTGGAGGTCAGCTCGTGGTTGGCGAACCCGTACAGCTCACGCCCCCCGGCGCGGGCCCTGGCGAACGCCTCGCCGAGTGCCGGCGCGAAGTCCGCGAAGACCGCCGACGACGTCTCGGCGGGCGCGTCCGTGAAGTCCCCGGCCACCGGGACCCCGCTGACCAGCGGCTGCGCGTCCTCGGCGGGTCCCGCGGCCCGCGCGGCGGCCTCCGCCGCCCGCACCAGCGGCTCCAGGTCATCGGCGGTCACGGCCGACCGCGACACCACACCGGACGCGGTGCCCTGCGCCCCGTCCACGGTGGCGACGACGGTGAGGGTGCGGCCGCGGGTGACGCCGTTCGTGGTGAGCGCGTTGCCCGCCCAGCGCAGATTGGCGGACGACTCCTCGTCGGCGATGACCACGCAGCCGTCGGCGGTGGACAGTTCGAGAGCGCGCTCGACGATCTCGTGCGGCTTGCTGACGCGGCTCATCGACCGGCCTCCTGCCTGGTGTTCAAGATGCTGTGTCGTCCCAGGGGTCGCTGCATGCGACTGCGGCTGCGCCGCGGGCCGGACCCCCAGCAGGGGGCGGTGCGGGCACGTCCGGCGTTCATCGACCGGCCTCCTGCGTGGTGTTCAAGATGTTGACGTCGCGGAACAGCGCGGACGGGCACCCGTGCGAGACCGCCGCCACCTGGCCCGGCTGGGCCTTGCCGCAGTTGAAGGCGCCGCCCAGGACGTACGTCTGCGGGCCGCCGACCTTCTCCATCGAGCCCCAGAAGTCCGTCGTCGTCGCCTGGTACGCGACGTCCCGCAGCTGCCCGGCCAGCCGGCCGTTCTCGATCCGGAAGAACCGCTGACCTGTGAACTGGAAGTTGTAGCGCTGCATGTCGATCGACCACGACCGGTCGCCGACCACATAGATCCCGCGCTCCACGCCGCCGATCAGATCCTCCGTCGACAGACCGCCCGGCTCCGGCCGCAGTGACACGTTCGCCATCCGCTGCACCGGGACGTGCCCGGGGGAGTCCGCGAAGGCGCACCCGTTCGACCGGCCGAGCCCCGTCAGCCGCGCGATGCGCCGGTCCAGCTGGTAGCCGACGAGCGTGCCGTCCTTGACCAGGTCCCAGCTCTGCGCCTCGACGCCCTCGTCGTCGTACCCGATCGTGGCGAGACCGTGCTCCGCCGTCCGGTCGCCGGTCACGTTCATCACCGACGCGCCGTACCGGAGCTTGCCCAGCTGGTCGAAGGTCGCGAAGGAGGTGCCCGCGTACGCCGCCTCGTAGCCGAGCGCCCGGTCGAGCTCCGTGGCGTGGCCGATCGACTCGTGGATCGTCAGCCACAGATTGGACGGGTCCACGACCAGGTCGTACCGCCCCGCCTCGACGCTCGGCGCCCGCATCTTCTCGGCGAGCAGCTCCGGGATCCGGTCCAGCTCGGAGTCCCAGTCCCAGCCGGTACCGGTCAGGTACTCCCAGCCGCGCCCCACCGGCGGCGCGATCGTCCGCATCGAGTCGAACTCACCGGTCGTCTCGTCCACGGCGACCGCGGTGAGCTGCGGATGCAGCCGCACCCGCTGCTGGGTCGTGACGGTCCCCGCCGTGTCCGCGTAGAACTTGTTCTCGTGCACCGTGAGCAGCGAGGCGTCCACATGCGCCACGCCCTCCGCTCCGAGCAGCCGTGCGCTCCAGTCGGCCAGCAGCCCGGACTTCTCCTCGTCGGGCACCGTGAAGGGGTCGATCTCGTACGACGAGACCCACGTCCGCTCCGCGTGCACCGGCTCGTCCGCGAGCTCGACCCGCTCGTCGGAGCCGGCGGCCGCGATCACCTTCGCGGACAGCTTGGCCATCGCCACCGCCTGGCCCGCGACCCGGGCGGCCGCGTCCATCGTCAGGTCGACCCCGGACGCGAATCCCCACGCCCCGCCGTGCACGACCCGCACCGCGTAGCCGAGGTCGGTGGTGTCGGAGGAGCCGGCGGGCTTGGCGTCCCGAAGCCGCCACGCCGCGCTGCGCACCCGCTCCAGCCGGAAGTCCGCGTGCTCGGCGCCGAGCGCCCGGGCCCGCGCGAGCGCCGCGTCGGCGAGGGCCCGCAGCGGTAGTGCCGTGAAGGCTTCGTCGATGGAATGAGCCACGAATGTCTCCTGTCGTGTGAGACCGGTCGCCCTGATCATGTCGCGCTTCGGTGGCCGGTGCCTACCGCTTTCGGTCCGCTTCCGTCCGTCTTCTGTAGAGACCCGACAGCGCATCACGGACGCCACTGTCAGGGGTCGATCCCCATCCGCAACGCCGGTACCGATAGGTTTTCGCAGTACAAGCGCAGTAAAGACCGCATGCAGACCGCTATCGAAAGGGTGATCCAGTGAGCCGCTCGGTTCTGGTCACCGGAGGAAACCGGGGCATCGGCCTCGCTATTGCCCGTGCCTTCGCCGAGGCCGGCGACAAGGTCGCGATCACGTACCGGTCCGGCGAGCCGCCGGCGGAGCTCACGGAGCTGGGCTGCCTGCCCGTCCGGTGCGACATCACCGACGCCGAGCAGGTGGAGCAGGCCTACAAGGAGATCGAGGAGAAGCACGGTCCCGTGGAGGTGCTGGTGGCCAACGCCGGCGTCACCAAGGACCAGCTGCTGATGCGGATGTCCGAGGAGGACTTCGTGTCCGTCCTCGACACCAACCTCACGGGCACCTTCCGTGTCGTGAAGCGTGCCAACCGCGGCATGCTGCGCGCCAAGAAGGGCCGCGTCGTGCTCATCTCCTCCGTCGTCGGGCTGCTCGGTTCGGCGGGTCAGGCGAACTACGCCGCCTCGAAGGCCGGCCTGGTCGGTTTCGCCCGCTCCCTCGCCCGTGAACTCGGGTCGCGGAACATCACCTTCAACGTCGTCGCGCCCGGTTTTGTCGACACGGACATGACCAAGGTGCTCACCGACGAGCAGCGCGCGGGCATCGTCTCGCAGGTGCCGCTCGGCCGGTACGCGCAGCCGGAGGAGATCGCCGCCACGGTGAAGTTCCTCGCCTCCGACGACGCCTCGTACATCACTGGAGCCGTCATCCCGGTTGACGGCGGATTGGGCATGGGTCACTGATCATGAGTGGAATCCTCGCCGGCAAGCGCGTTCTCATCACCGGTGTGCTGATGGAGTCCTCCATCGCCTTCCACACCGCGAAGCTGGCCCAGGAGCAGGGTGCCGAGATCATCCTGACGGCCTTTCCCCGGCCCACCCTGACCGAGCGCATCGCCAAGAAGCTGCCCAAGCCCACCAAGGTCATCGAGCTCGACGTCACCAACGACGAGCACCTCGGCCGCCTCGAGCAGGTCGTGCGCGACGAGCTCGGCGGACTGGACGGCGTCGTCCACTCCATCGGCTTCGCTCCCCAGGACGCCCTCGGCGGCAACTTCCTGAACACGCCGTTCGAGTCCGTGTCGACCGCGATGCACGTCTCGGCGTTCTCGCTGAAGTCGCTGACGATGGCCTGCCTGCCGCTGTTCCCGCAGGAGGGCGCCTCGGTGGTCGGTCTGACCTTCGACGCCCAGTTCGCCTGGCCGCAGTACGACTGGATGGGCCCGGCGAAGGCGGCGCTGGAGGCCACCTCCCGCTACCTCGCCCGCGACCTGGGCAAGCAGAACGTCCGCAGCAACCTCATCTCGGCCGGCCCGATCGGCTCGATGGCCGCCAAGTCCATCCCGGGCTTCGGCGAGCTCGCGGACGTGTGGAACCACCGCTCCCCGCTGGAGTGGAACATGGCCGACCCCGACCCGGCCGGCCGCGGTGTGGTCGCGCTGCTCTCGGACTGGTTCCCGAAGACCACCGGCGAGATCATCCACGTCGACGGCGGCGTGCACATGATGGGCGCGTAACGACGCGTAACGACGCGTAAGCGTCACCCGAACATCAGCGATGCCCCGGTCACCCGCAGTACGCGGGGGCCGGGGCATCGCCCGTTCGGGTCAACGGAACGGGCGGGCGGACCCATGTTCGGGTGAGAGTGGAGGTGCGTTCCCTCCCTGTGGTGCAGCCGCGGCGGTCGCCGCAGTACGGCCGAGGAGGTCCTTCTTGTGCGTACGATCCGGCGTTCCGTGCCCGTGCTGGGGCTGCTGGCGGCACTGGCGACCCTGGTCTGGCCGGTGCCCGGAGCCGTCTCCGCGCCCCACCGGGAGCCCGCGCCGCGGCCCTTCGGGGCCGACTGCGACGTCGTCGTCGAAGGGTCCCGTGCGACGGCGAACTGCCACAACTCCTATCTCGACACCGACCGTGTCCAGCTGCACGTCGAATGCGTCCGGTGGTGGGACGTCGACGCGGACAGCGGACCGGTCGATGTCGCCCCCACCGCCTACGCCACCCTCACCGAGCGCTGCTGGAAGGAGATCAGCTCCGCCTGGGTGAGCCACGCCCGCGTCTCCTGACGGTCCACGTCTCCTGACTCGGTCTTTCCTGTCGGTGTTCTCCGACGGTCAGTCCGTGTTCCGCAGGCACATGTAGGGGTAGCTCGCCGCCTCCGACGCCGCGGTGTCCCCGTCGCCGGCACGGATCGCCTCGACCAGCCGCGCGTGGTCCATGTGGTTCTCCGGGCGCAGGTCGTGCCCGACGTCGTCGCGCAGCCAGTCACGCAGGAGATCGCCCAGGTCGGCGTAGAGCCCGGTCAGTACGTCGTTGTGGGACGCGGCGACCACGGCCAGGTGGAGGGTCGCGTCGGCCGCGACGAACCGTTCGGCGTCACCCGTCTCCCATGCCTCCTCGCGGCGCGCGAGCAGCGTGTCCAGCTGCTTCAGGTCGCGCTCCGTGCGATGCTCGGCGGCCAGCCGGGCGGCGGACGATTCGAGGGTGGAGCGCACCTCGGCGATGTGGCGCGGATCGGCGTCGGCGAACCTGCGGTGCATGACTCCGGCCAGCTCGCTCGTCGCGACGACGTAGGTGCCCGAGCCCTGGCGGATGTCCAGTAGACCGTTGTGCGCGAGCGCGCGTACGGCCTCACGGACGGTGTTACGGGCCACGCCCAGCTGCTCGACCAGCTCCGGCTCGGTCGGGATGCGTGAGCCGACCGGCCACTCGCCCGAGGTGATCTGGTTGCGCAGCTCGGCGATCACCTGGTCCGAGAGTCCGGACCGTCGGGGAGAGGTCAGCGCCATGGTGCTCCTTCACACAAGACACGTACAAGATTGGACAACCAATCATCCCATGATTCTATGATGGCGCCATGTCGGACGAGACCCAGACCCTGAACCCTGCCGCCGCGGCAGCCCGTACACCCACTGATTCCGCCGCTCCCTCCACCGCCCCGAAGCCCTCGATCTGGCTCACCCGGGTGGTGATCGTCGGTCTCGTCCTCGCCGCGCTCAACCTGCGCCCCGCCATCACCAGCCTCGGCGCCCTCCTCGAAGAGGTGCAGAACGGGCTGCACATGAGCGGCACCGTGGCCGGGGTCCTCACCTCCGTACCACCGCTCTGCTTCGCCGTCTTCGGCATCACGGCGCCCCGGCTCGCCCGCCGCTTCGGCCCCGCCGCCATCGTCTGCGCCGGTATGGCGGCCGTCGCCGCGGGTCTGCTGATACGCCCCCTCATGAGCGGAACCGCCGGATTCCTGGCCGCCAGCGCGCTCGCCCTGATGGGCATCGCCGTCAGCAACGTGCTCATGCCGGTGATCGTCAAGCGGTACTTCCCCGACCGCATCGGCAGCGCCACCGGGCTCTACTCCATGGCGCTCTCCCTCGGCACCGCGGTCGCCGCGGCCGCGACCGTACCCATGACCGAGGCGCTGGGCGGCAGTTGGCGCACCGGCCTCGCCGTCTGGGCCGTGCTCGCCGCCGTCGCCGTACTGCCGTGGATCCCGCTCGTACGCGACCGGGACGCGGCCACCTCCGAGGCCCGGTCGGCGGCCCCGGCCGCCCCCGCCGCCACGAACGCGACCGGACCGGCACCGGCCCTGCGGCTCACCCGGAGCCGCACCGCCTGGGCCCTCGCCTGCTTCTTCGGCCTCCAGGCCACCGGCGCGTACATCACCATGGGCTGGATGCCGCAGATCTTCCGCGACGCCGGAGTCCCGGCGGGCACGGCGGGCGTCCTGCTGGCCGTCACCATGGTCATGGGCGTACCGCTCGCCTTCGTGATCCCCCGGATGGCCACCCGGCTGAAGACGCAGGGCCCGATCGTCCTCGCCCTCGGCCTGTGCGGGCTGACCGGCTACCTGGGTCTCTACTTCGCGCCCGCCGCCGGCGCCTGGGCCTGGGCGCTGCTGCTGGGCGTCTCCAACTGTTCCTTCCCGCTCGCGCTGACGATGATCGGCATGCGGTCCAGGACCGGTTCGGGCGTCGCACGGCTCTCCGCCTTCGCCCAGAGCACCGGGTATCTGATCTCCATCCCCGGACCGCTGCTCATCGGTGTGCTCTACCAGCACAGCGGTGGCTGGGACCTGCCGCTGGCACTGATGGCCGGGCTGCTGGTGCCGCAGATCGTCGTCGGCAGCCTGGCGGGGCGGGACCGGACGATCGAGGACGAAGCCGGGATGCGAGACTGAGCCCATGCCTGTGCTCGACCCGAACCCCCCGAACGGCCAGAAGAAGCTCCTGCTCGTCTTCGGCGCCATGATCGCCATCACGGTGGTCATCGGCATCGTCGCCTCGATCGCCTCACCGTGAGAACGCGTCACCGGGAGCACCGTGAGAGCGCCTCACGTTGAGTACGCCTTCCCTCTGACAACGGACGAGTTCCCTCTGACGACGGACGAGGGTGGGGCCCGCACCCCCATCCCCTAGGGGGTGAGCGTCAGGGTGAAGTGGGTGGGTCACCGGATGGGCGACCGGGCCCATGATCCGTACGTTTGAAGCAGCTCAGCAGTCCTGCTCAGCCGCGCACCTTCAGACACACGGAGGCGGCCATGCCGGCCCGTACCCACGCCCGGTCCCACACCCCGTCGCGCGCCCGGTCCCACGCTCGTTCCCGCGTCCTGGCCGCGGGCGGCGCCGACATACGGCTGCGGTGGTGGGGCGTCGCCCTGCCGGTGATCGCCTTCATCCTGCTGCTGGTGCTGATGACCGGGTCGGGCGAGGCGCACGCCGCCGTGGCGGACCCGTCGCTGAGCGCCCTTCTCGAGCGGATACGGCAGATCCTGACCGGCTCGTGACCCGGCCTCCGCGCCCTGTCACCCTTCGCGGGAGAGCACGTCAACAACCCGCGCCCACTGGCTGATTTCATGCGAAGCTGAGGAGCATGAGCGTCGACGTACCCGCCCGAAGGATCGCCCTGCTCCGCCATGCGAAGGCCGACTGGGCCCAGGAGTCCGATCATGAGCGGCCCCTCGCCGAGCGAGGCCGCGCGGACGCCCCCGTGGCCGGCCGCAAGCTCGCCGATACCGGTATCGGCTTCGACCTGGCCCTGTGCTCCACGGCGCTACGGACCCGCGAGACCTGGAAGCTCGCCGTCCACGAGCTGCCGCAGCGCCCGCGGACGGTGTACGAGGAGCGGATGTACGAGGCCTCGCTCGGCGACCTTCTGGCCCTGCTCAACGAAACCCCGGACGATGTCGACGACCTGCTCCTGATCGGCCACAACCCCGGGATGCACGCCCTCGCCGACGCCCTCGCGGGTGAGGCGGAGGGCGACACACTGGCCCGGATGAACCGGAGCGGCTTCCCCACGGCCGCCTTCGCCGTCATCGGTTTCTCGGGCTCCTGGAAGTCCGTCGAGCACGGCGTGGGCAGGCTCCTCGACTACTGGGCCCCGCACGCGTAACGGGCCCCCGCCGCCTATGGATCGGCCCCGGCGCGCGAGCCGCGCACCGGGGCCTGATCTGATGCGTATCAGCGGTCGGTCCAGTCAGTCCTCGTGGACATCCGCCGCCTCGACCTCTTCCCGGGTGATCCCGAGCAGATACAGCACGGTGTCCAGGAACGGCACGTTGACCGCCGTGTCCGCGGCCTTCCGCACGACCGGCTTGGCATTGAATGCCACCCCGAGCCCGGCGGCGTTCAGCATGTCCAGGTCGTTGGCGCCATCGCCGATCGCGACCGTCTGCGCCAGTGGTACGCCCGCCTCGGCGGCGAACCGGCGCAGCAGCCGTGCCTTGCCCGCCCGGTCCACGACCTCGCCGATGACCCGGCCGGTCAGCTTCCCGTCCACGATCTCCAGCGTGTTGGCGGAGGCGAAGTCGAGAGCGAGACGCTCCTTCAGATCGTCCGTGACCTGGGTGAACCCGCCCGACACGACGCCGACTTGGTAGCCGAGCCGCTTGAGGGTACGGATCAGGGTGCGGGCACCCGGAGTGAGCCGCACCTCCGTGCGCACCTTGTCCACCACCGACGCGTCGAGCCCCTCCAGCAGCGCCACGCGCGCGTGCAGCGACTGCTCGAAGTCGAGCTCCCCGCGCATCGCGGCCTCGGTCACCGCGGCGACCTGGTCCTCGCAGCCGGCGTGCGCGGCGAACAGCTCGATGACCTCGTCCTGGATCAGCGTGGAGTCCACATCCATGACGACCAGCCGCTGCGCCCTGCGGTGCAGCCCGGCCGACACGACCGCGACATCCACCCCGATCTCATGGGACTCGATCGCCAGCGCCGTACGCAGCGGCTCGGTCGGGCAACCGGACACCGCGAACTCCACGGCCGTCACCGGATACTTCGCCAACCGGAAAATACGGTCGATATTTCCGCCGGTCCCGGTGATCGTGGCCGCTATGGCCGCCGTGGCCTCCGCGGTCAGGGGGTGCCCGAGCACCGTGACGTGGGAACGGCCGCTACCGCGCGGCCGGTTGTCGCCGGTGCCGGAGATGATCTCGGCCTGGAGCCTCAGCGACTCGGCCCAGCTGTGCACGGTGGCCCGCAGCTCGCCCTCGGTCCCGGGAGACGGCTCGGTGACGAGGGCGCACAGGACGATGCGGCCACGCGTGACCACCTGCTCGATGTCGACCACGTCGAGTGAGTAGGCGGCGAGGGTGTCGAAAAGCCCGGCGGTGATCCCGGGACGGTCCTTCCCGAAGATCTTGACGAGCAGGGTGGGGACGTCAGACGTCTGTGGGGGCTGCGATGCGCTCATGGTACTTCCACGGTATCGGGCACCGAGTGCCAGGCGCGCCCGCGTCCCGCGTTACGGACAGCCCCGTGGGCGGGCAGGCCATTCGCCGGGGCCCCACCCGGCCCACCGGCCCGCACCCGCCGTACGTCCTCAGCCGGGCGGCCGGTCCTGCGGGTCGCCCGGGGGCGGCCGAAGATGCGGGGGCAGCCGCAGATACGGATTCGTGTCCGGGTTCGGCGGCCGGTACGGCACCGACGGACTGTACGGCCCGACGAACGCCACGGGCGCCTCCCGCCCGACAGTGCGCACCGCCCCCATCGCGAGCGCGACCACCGCCCCCGCCCCCCCGGCGCTCGCCCCCCACACCGCCCCCAGCGGCACCGCCACCCCCAGATCCCCCCGCAGCTCGACCCCGGCCCCGAACGCGTCGACGCCGAGCACCGACAGCGACGCGTCCGCCGACACCTCCGCCAGCGCCACCAGCAGCGGCAGCGCGAGCGCCGTGACCACCCCCAGCGACAGCGCGCACCGCCCGGCGAACCCCGCCGCCCCGACGCCCGCCGCCCGAGACGTCCGTACCGCGGCCAGCACACCGGCCGCCAGCATCATCAGCGCGCAGGCCACGGCCAGCAGCCACACCCGCTCGTCCAGCTCCGCGAGCCGCCCCACCGTCACCGGCTCGCCCGCCGACACCCGCAGCAGCTCGTCGAGCGGATCCGGCAGCACCCGCGCCAGCGCACCGGTCGCCCTGCCCTCCCACGGCACGAAGAGCCCGAGCGGGATGCCCAGCCACACCCCGTTGGGCGTCCCCAGGAGCGCGGCGCCGCCGATCCGCTCCGGATGCTCGTCGCCGACCGCCGCGTACGCCGCCGCCGCGCCGCCCGCCGCCACCGCGACCAGCACCATGGTCACCAGCGCGGACGCGGCGGGCCGTACCACCCGGCCCGCCGCGTCCCACCCCGGCGGCAGCGGCGTACGGCGCGACGCGAGCAACGCCACGAGCAGCACCGCGAGGACCCAGAACAGCGCGCCCGCCAAGGAATCGGCGGTGTCCACGGTGAACCCGACGGACGCCTTCGCCTCCACCAGGTCCCCGATCCGGTCGGGCAGCAGCCCCCCGACGTCCCAGCCGTCGCCGATGTCCCCCAGCCCGGGAATCCCGACCCCGCCCCCACCGCCGTCCGGCAGCCCCGGCAGCTCATCGAGCCCCAGCGCACGCCCGTCGATGGTGATGACGTCGTGCCCCGCCCACGCCAGCCCGCCGACCGCGCCGAGGAACAGCGCCACCAACGCGGCCGCCCGCGCCGCCAGTTCCGTACCCGACACCCACGCGCCCGCCCCGCGCAGCGACCGCAGGAAGAAAGAGGAGAGCAGCAGCGCTCCGACAAGGCTCACCCCGAGTGGCGTGATATCGACGGCCGTACGCGCCGCGGCGCCCTCCAGGCCGAACACGGACACATCGCCCGAGGGCGTGACGGATCCCCCCACCGCGAGCACGGTCACCGCCGCCGTCATCGGGCCGAGCGAGCCGCTCGAATCGGCGCCGAGCAAGTGCAGTCCGAGCGCGGCGGTGCCCGCCATCCCGGCCATCGCCCAGCTCACCGCCGCGATGGAGGCGAGGATCACATCGCCCCATGGAATCCCGCTCCTCGGGGCCCAGTCGTCGTGCGCCACCATCAGGACCCCCCGATACGTACGGACTTGTCCCCTTCGTTCATGATCCGTGCGCACTCATGCGCGCATACCACTCTCCGGGCGTGTTTCTCCGCCGTCAACGGCGCACCGGGGCAAGCCTGAACGCCCTCTTCACAAGGCCCGACTTTCGGATGCGGGACCGGGCCTGAAATAGTTCCCCACGATGTTCACCATCCCTAGACTCCCTGCGACGGGGGTAACTCGGGGGACAACTAGTGGGGCATGGAGTGCCGGAACTCGTACTGGAATTGAATGGAAGGACCTGGACTCTCGATGCGTCCAGGTCGTACACCCTCGGCCGCGATCCGCAGGGTGACCTGGTGATCGACGACGCCAGGGTCTCGTGGCGGCACGCCACGATCAGCTGGGGCGGCCGGAGTTGGGTCATCGAAGACCACGGCAGCACCAACGGCACCTATGTGCAGGGCCAGCGCATCCATCAGATGGAGATCGGCCCGGGATCCGCCGTGCACCTCGGCAACGCGACCGACGGTCCGAGACTGAACCTGTCCGGCGCCGCGGCCGGCGCGTACAGCGCCCAGGCCGCCGCGCAGCAGGCGGCGCAGCACGCCCCGCAGGCCCACCAGGCCGCCGCCCAGGCCCCGCAGGCCCCGGCCCAGCAGCCGCCGCCGCAGCAGCAGTGGCAGCAGCAGGCCCCGCAGGCCCACCAGGCCGCCGCCCAGGTGCCGCAGGCCCAGGTCCCGCAGCAGCAGTGGCAGCAGCAGGCCCCGGCGCACCAGGCGCCGGCCGCGCACATCCCGCACCAGCAGGCCCCGGGCGGGGGCGGCGGCCCCGCGGGTGCCCCGCCGGTCCACGGCGACCGCAGCCCGACCACGTTCCACCAGTTCGCCCTCGGCCGCGTGATGCGGATCGGCCGTGCGCTGGAGAACGAGCTGGTCGTCTCCGACCTCCAGGTCTCGCGCCACCACGCCGAGTTCCACGTCACCCCCGACGGCCGCTTCGAGATCCGCGACCTCGGCTCCCACAACGGCACGTACGTCAACGGCCAGCCGCTCGCCAAGTCCGGCTCCGCGCTCCTCGGCCCGAACGACATCGTCGGTGTCGGTCACTCGACCTTCCGGCTCGTCGGTGACCGCCTCGAGGAGTTCGTCGACACCGGTGAGGTCTCCTTCTCCGCCCGCCACCTCACGGTGACGGTCGACGGCGGCAAGCAGATCCTCAAGGACGTCTCCTTCGGCGTCCCGGAGAAGTCGCTCGTCGCGGTCATCGGCCCGTCCGGCTCCGGAAAGTCGACCCTGCTCAAGGCGCTCACGGGCTACCGCCCGGCCAACCAGGGTGACGTCCTCTACGACAACCGGAACCTGTACAAGCAGTTCGCCGAGCTGCGCCAGCGCATCGGTCTGGTCCCGCAGGACGACATCCTGCACAAGGAGCTGACCGTCCGCACGGCCCTGAAGTACGCGGCCAAGCTCCGCTTCCCCGGCGACACCGCCGAGGCCGAGCGTGCGGCCCGTATCGACGAGGTGCTGCGCGAGCTGAAGCTCGACATCCACAAGGACAAGAAGATCACCTCGCTCTCGGGTGGTCAGCGCAAGCGCGTGTCCGTGGCCCTGGAGCTGCTCACCAAGCCGTCGCTGATCTTCCTGGACGAGCCGACCTCGGGTCTCGACCCGGGCATGGACCGCGACGTCATGCAGCTGCTGCGCGGCCTCGCCGACGACGGCCGCACGGTCCTGGTGGTCACCCACTCCGTCGCCGAGCTGGCCCTCTGCGACAAGCTGCTGGTCATGGCGCCCGGCGGCTCGGTGGCGTACTTCGGCCCGCCGGAGGAGGCGCTCAACTTCTTCGGCTACGAGACCTGGGCCGACGTCTTCTCCGCCTTCGAGAACTACCGCGACTACGACTGGGCGGGCCGCTGGAAGGGCTCGCAGCACTACCAGATGTACGCCGCGGACCTCGACGCCGTCGCCCCGCAGTCCGTCCACATGCCGCCCGCGCAGCAGATGCGGCCGCCGAAGCCGCAGGGCTGGGGCTCGCAGCTGCTCACGCTGATCCGCCGTTACCTCGCGGTCATCGCGTCGGACAAGGGCTTCATGGCGCTGACCGTCCTGCTCCCCGCGGTGCTCGGTACGGTCGCCACCCTGATCCCGGCCCCGCACGGCCTCGGCTTCGGCCCGACCGCCGCGCGCACCAACGGCGACGGCGCCACCGTGCTGCTGATCACCGCAGTGGGTGCCTGCTTCGCCGGAGCGGCCAACTCCGTACGAGAACTGATCAAGGAACGGGTCATCTACGAACGGGAGCGGGCGACCGGCCTGTCCCGTTCGGCGTATCTGATGTCCAAGGTGATCGTCCTCGGTCTGGTCACGGTCCTGCAGGGCGCGATCATCGGCGGCATCGGCTTCGGCTTCAACAAGGCTCCCGAGGAGGGTCTGCTCCTCGGCGACTCCACCCGGATCGAGCTCACCCTGCCGATCATGGCGCTCGGCTTCACCTCGATGATGTTCGGCCTGATCATCTCCGCGCTGGTGAAGACCGCCGAGAAGACCATGCCGCTGCTGGTGATGTTCGCGATCGTCCAGGTCGTCTTCACCGGCTGCCTCTTCACGCTGCACGGCTCCGCCGGTGTCGACCAGCTGTCCTGGCTGATGCCGTCCCGCTGGGCGGTCGCCGCGGCCGGCACCACGGCCTCGCTGAACATCCTCTTCCCGAACCGGGACGACCCGACCGACACCGACCCGCTGTGGGACCACGAGCTCAGCCAGTGGTTCATCGACATGGGCGTGCTGATCGGCCTCGGCGTGATCTGCGGTGTCATCGTGGCGCGCCTGCTGCGCCGCCACGAGCCCGAGGTCATGCGCAAGTAGTCGGCCGGTACGGCACGGCTGTACGTCACGTCTGTACGACGCCGAAGGGCGGCACCCCGCACGGGGTGCCGCCCTTCGGCGTCGTGGACAGCGTCCCGTCAGTAGGCGCTGTTCACGTTGTCCATGGAGCCGTAGCGGTCGGCCGCGTAGTTGCAGGCGGCGACGATGTTGGCGACCGGGTCGTACTGGTCCCAGGAGGTGCCGGGGATGTGGTACGCGTCGAAGGTCGGCTTGATGACCTGGAGCAGGCCCTTCGACGGGATGCCGTTGATGGCGTTGATGTCCCAGTTGTTGATCGCACGCGGGTTACCGGAGGACTCGCGCATGATGTTCTTGTGGATGCCCTGGTAGGTGCCCGGGATGTTGTGCTTCTTCATGATGTCCAGGGCCTCGCGGATCCAGCCGTCCAGGTTGTTCGCGTAGACGGGCTTACGGGCGGCGGCGCGGCTCGCCTTCTGCTCGGCGGCGCGCTTCTTCGCGGCGGCCTCGGCCTTGGCGGCGGCAGCGGCGTCGGCCTTGGCCTTCGCGACAGCGGCGGCCTTCGCCTTGGCGGCAGCGGCGGTCCTGGCCTGCTGGTCGACGAAGGACGACTGGTTGGCGATGCTCGCCTGGAGGGCGGCGGCCTTGGCCGTGTCGACGCCGGTGGACCAGGCGACGGGGGCGGCGGTGACGGCCTGCGTCCCGGTGCCGGCGGAGGCGTTGCCCGGGACGAGCGAGAACGCGAGGGCGGTGGCGCCGACGGCGGCCACACCAGCGATCGAGAACTTGTTGGTCTTGGACATACGGCGGGTGCCGGGGGTTCGGGACGCGGACATGCGAGACGTACCTCTTCGAATAGCGGGAGTCGCGGAGGCCGGGAGGCGCAGCGCCTGCTCGGCGGCGACGGACGCAATTCTTAGCGGTCGCAAAATCCTGTGGCAAAGGTGTGACGTACGATCCGGGATAGTGGAACGGGGAGCCGCAAAAACGGACAAGTCAGTCGCTCTGTGCCGCTCACGTGTCCTTTATGTATCCACTAGCACGCTTCGTAAGTGACGTAGGTCCTATGCGCGGGCTCACATCGGGCGCCCGGTGGTCTCACCTAGGGTTGCGTCAGCAACGCAATGTGTGACTGGCCTCGTCCGGCAGGATGAGGTGCACGTCCCCGAACTCGTGCCAGAGGTAGAGACGCCGTACCGCCTCGGCATAACCCCGGCCCAGCGCCTCGCGCCCGGCGAGCGCCTCCAGCATCAGCAGATGCGAGGCCTCCGGCTCGTGCAGACCGGTCAGCAGACCGTCCACCACCCTCAGGGCCTGTCTTCCGGATCGGGCCGGGCTCGCGTGCCCTGGCACACGCATCTGCTGCGTTGTCGTCGGTCGGCATGGCTCCGCCATGTCTCCCTCCTCCGCCTTGCAGCTGCACGCACCAGACCCCGCTCGCTGATCCGGCCCGACCCGGGAGACAGGCCCTACCCCCCGCGCGGGCGTGACGACGAGATCCGTCCACCCCCCGGCCGCCCGCACCACCCTGTCGGGCCCGGCGGCGGACTCCAGCGCCCGCACCGCCGTCGTCCCGACCGCGAGCACCCTGCCACCGCCCGCGCGCGCCGCGTTCACCAGCCACGCCGTCGCCGCGGACACCTCGAAGCGCTCCGGATACGGCGGCTCGTGAACCTCCGCCGACGCCACCCCGGTATGCAGCGTGACCGGCGCGAACTGCACTCCCCGGCGCACCAGCTCCGCCACCAGCTCCGCCGTGAACGGCCGCGCCGCGCTCGGCATCTCCGCCGACCCCGCCCCGTCGGGCGCCGCCAGCGCGAACACCGTCTGGTACGCGGCCAGCGGCTGGTCCCGCTCGGTGTAGCGGTACCGGATGGGCCTGCCGCGGCGCCGCATCAGCTCGGGTACGTCCACGGACGCGGCGGCCCACCACAGCCGGGCCCCGCCCGGCACCACAGGCTCCTCCAGGACGAGCGCCCCGCCCCCGGGCAGCCGTATCCGCGCCCCCGCCGGCCCGCCCGCCCGGGGCCGTGTACTCCCCGCCCCGTCCGGCGTCCGCAGCTCCACCGCCCACCGCCCGTCGTCCCCCCGGGTGGAGAAGTGCACGACGAGCCGCTCCCCGGCGAGCCGCCCGTTCACGGCGGCCGGCAGCGTCGCCGACGTGTTCACCACCAGTACGTCACCGGCCCGCAGCAGCCCCGGCAGCTCCCGGAACGCGTGGTGCGACACCTCCGCCCCGCGCGACACCATCAGCCGTACGTCGTCCCGCCCGCCCCCGCGCTCCTCCGCCGGCACCCGCGCGGACAGCCCGTCGGGCACCCGCAGCGCCCCCAGCACGCCCGGTCCGGCCATCACCGCACCCCCGCCGGCGCGGCCGCCGTGTACCGCCCGCTCGCCGGACGCTCGTCCAGCAGCCGCAGGAAGCCCGGAACCACCGACTCCGGAGCCGGCCTCGGCTCGTCGTCGTCCGGGACGGCCGCCGCGTACAGGTCCGTCCCCATGTCGCCCGGGTCGACCGCCCAGACACGCAGCCCCGGCTCCTCCTCCGCCAGGACCGTCGCGAGGTGGTCGAGCGCGGCCTTCGAGGCCCCGTAACCGCCCCAGGTCTCGTACGCCTCGGCCGCCGCGTCCGACGAGACCGCGATCACCGCGCCCGCCGCCCCGGCCCGCAACAGCGGAAGCGCCTCCTGTACCAGCCCCAGCGCCGCCACGACATTGGTCTCCAGCGCCGCCCGCAGCCCCTCCAGCGGCTGCTCCGCCAGCCGCACCAGCGGCTCCGCGCCCAGCGCGCTCGCATTGCTCACCAGCAGATCCAGCGAACCCAGGCGGCGGGCCGCCGCCACCAGATCCGTACGGTGCGCGGCGTCCGTGACATCCCCGGGCACCGCCGTCACCCGCGTCCCGTGCTCCCGCAGCCCGCGTGCGGTCTCCTCCAGCACGGACGCCGTCCTCGCGTCCAGCACCAGATCCCAGCCGCGCCGCGCGAGCGCCTCGCCGAGCGCACGGCCGAGGCCCTTGGAGGCCCCCGTGATGATGGCGACAGGCATGACATCCATCCCCTCTGCTGCTCGGAAGCCCGTTGCCTCCGAATGCACCCAGAGTGGAACCGGTGCCCGCCCGGCCACCTCGTCCCCGGGCCCGTACCAGGCCGGTCACTTCGACCTACGCCCGAGGTCCCGGGCAGTCGGCGTCCACAGGCCGATACGCACGGTCACACCCCGCCGGTACGGTGATCTCATGAGTCATCGACCGAGCTCCGGCCTGGCCGCCGTGAGCACCGCGCTGCTCGCCATGAGCCGGCATCTCGAGGTCCGCGACGTCCTCAAGACGATCGTCGCCTCGGCCCGCGAGCTGCTCGACGCGGAGTACGCGGCGCTGGGCGTGCCCGACGACCACGGCGGCTTCGCCCAGTTCGTCGTCGACGGCGTCAGCGACGAGCAGTGGCGGGCCATCGGCCCCCTCCCGCGCCAGCACGGCATCCTCGCCGCGATGCTCCGGGACGCGCGGACCGAGCGGCTCGCGGACGTACGGAAGGACCCTCGCTTCGAGGGCTGGCCCTCCGCCCACCCCGACATGTCCGATTTCCTGGGCCTGCCGATCAAGGACGGCGACGAGACGATCGGCGCGCTCTTCCTCGCCAACAAGCGGTGCCCCCGCGTGGACGGCGGCTGCGGCTTCACACAGGAGGACGAGGAGCTGCTGTCGATCCTCGCCCAGCACGCCGCGATAGCCCTCACCAACGCCCGGCTGTACGAGCGCAGCCGCGAGCTCACCATCACCGAGGAGCGCTCACGCCTCGCCCATGAGCTCCACGACGCCGTCAGCCAGAAACTGTTCTCGCTCCGGCTGACCGCCCAGGCCGCGGCGGCCCTCGTCGACCGCGACCCGGCGCGGGCCAAGGGCGAGCTGCAGCAGATCGCGATCCTGGCCGCCGAGGCCGCGGACGAGCTGCGGGCCGCGGTGGTCGAGCTGCGCCCGGCGGCCCTCGACGAGGACGGCCTGGTCAATACGCTCCGTACGCAGATACAGGTGCTCGACCGGGCCCACACCGCGCGGGTCACCTTCGACACCTGCGGGGTGCGCGCGCTCCCGGCCGCCCAGGAAGAGGCCCTGCTGAGGGTCGCCCAGGAGGCCCTGCACAACGCGCTGCGGCACTCCGGAGCGGACCTGGTCGCCGTCAGCCTGGCGCGCCGCGGCCAGGGCGCGGTCCTCAGCGTCACGGACGACGGCAAGGGCTTCGAACCCAGCGCGGTCCGCAGGGCCGGCCGCCACCTGGGCCTGGTCTCGATGCGTGACCGCGCGGGCGGCGTCGGCGGCACACTCACGGTGGAATCGGCGCCCGGCAAGGGCACCACGATCGAGATGGAGGTCCCCGGTGGCTGAGAAGGCAATCCGAGTGCTGCTGGTCGACGACCATCAGGTCGTCCGCCGCGGCCTGCGCACCTTCCTCGAGGTCCAGGACGACATCGAGGTCGTGGGGGAGGCCGCGGACGGCGCCGAGGGGGTCGCCCGTGCCGAGGAGCTGAAGCCGGACGTGGTCCTGATGGACGTGAAGATGCCCGGCACCGACGGCATCGAGGCGCTGCGCAAACTCCGCGAACTCGCCAACCCCGCCAAAGTACTGATCGTCACCAGCTTCACCGAGCAGCGCACCGTGATCCCCGCCCTGCGCGCGGGCGCCTCGGGTTACGTCTACAAGGATGTGGACCCGGACGCGCTGGCCGGAGCGATCCGTTCCGTGCACGCGGGCCACGTGCTGCTCCAGCCCGAGGTGGCGGGCGCGCTGCTCGCCCAGGACGACCCCAACACCGGGCAGGGAAGGGGCACTTCGCTGACCGACCGGGAGCGCGAGGTGCTCGGGCTCATCGCCGACGGGCGGTCCAACCGGGAGATCGCCCGGGCCCTCGTCCTCTCCGAGAAGACGGTCAAGACCCACGTGTCGAACATTCTGATGAAGCTCGATCTGGCGGACCGCACGCAAGCGGCGCTGTGGGCCGTGCGGCACGGACTCGCTGGCTGATCGGAACGTTTCGGCAGGTCATCGGGACACCGTTCCGGACCGTCTCCTTCCGGTCTGAGATTCATACCGTCGTGTGTATGTCGCCCACACGGCGTATCCCGATCGACTCGCGACCGTTCTCCATGGCGAGCTGCGGCGATCCGCCGCAGCGATGCCTAGGAGGAGCCTGAAAGTGAAGAACCTGAAGAAGGCCGTTGCCGTCACCATGGTCGCCGGTGGTCTCGTCGCAGCCGGTGCCGGCGTCGCCTCCGCCACCAACGCCCACGCGGACGGTCACGCCGTCGGGTCCCCGGGCGTCGTCTCCGGCAACCTGGTTCAGGCCCCGGTCCACGTCCCGGTCAACGCCACGGGCAACAGCGTCAACGTCATCGGTGTCCTCAACCCCGCCTTCGGCAACCTGAGCACCAACGGCTGACCGAGCCGCCCCCAGCAGTGACCACCGGCCCCCAGGCGCACGCCTGGGGGCCGGTCGCCGTTCCAGCACCGCCGTCAGCGCTCCCTGTCCAGCTCCTCGACGTACGCGTTGTACGCCGCCACCTGCGCGCGCCGGGCCACCCGCTCCACCGGCCGGAGCGCGGCCCCCGTTGCCGCGAGCCTCTTTTTGACACGTCCCTTGCACCGCGCGGCGCCGGGGCGCCTTGCGGGCTTCGGGGCGCTGTGCCGGACTCCGTCCGGCGGGCGGGGTTCGGGTGCCCCGCTTTACGGTCGCCTTCGCTCCAGATCCTCCACGTACGCGTTGTACGCGGCTACCTGTGCCCGCCGGGCCACTCGCTCGACCGGCCGGAGCGCGGCCCCCCTCGCCGCGATTTCCGACGCGCTCACCGCACCGCCGTGCCCGCTCTCGTACGCCAGCGAGATCAGCAGCCCGACCCGCTGCGCCAGCTCCAGGACCCGCACCGCCCGCGGCGGATATCCGGGCGCGAGCACCTCCCGCCCCGCATGGGCCCGAGCCCGGTACGCGTCCGCCGCGGCCTCCGCGACCGGGCCCGACCCCGCCACATCGAGCTTCGACAGCACGAGAGTCGCCTCCCGCAGGGCCTCCGCCAGCTCCCGCTCCGCCTCCCCGAGCGAGGGCACGTCGGCGGGCGGGGCCTCCCGCACCGGCAGACAGTGCCAGACGACCTCCACATGGACATCACCGGACGGCCCGGCCTCGTACACCTCCGGAACCAGCCCGTACGCCGCGCCGTGGCCGACCACCGCCTCCTCCGCCTCCAGCGCCCGCGCGTTGAAGTCCGCCGGCCCGCTGAGCCCCAGCGGATGCCCCGCCGCGGGCAGCGCGACCCGGAAGCCGGTCACCCCGAGTCCGCGCAGCCGCCCCAGCGCGAGCGTGAGCCCGACCGGGGCCGCCTCGCCCGGCAGTCCCTCCACACGATGCACCGCGTCGTCCCCGACAATCGCGAGCGCCGCGTCATCCGGTGATACAAACCCGGCCAACAGGGCATTTCCCCATGCGGCCAGCCGTCCTGAGCGTGGTTCCGAGAGCATGGACTAAGCCTAGGTACCGGACCGGGGGACCGGCACACATCACCTGTGGCGTAGGTTTTCCCTGGGAGCCGCGCCCACAGGCGCACACGGCCCCGGGGACCCTCTCGACGATTGCATGGGGAGACAACGCGCTCATGAGCGATGTACTGGAGCTGGTGGACGTATCCGTGGTCCGCGACGGACGCGCTCTGGTGGACGACGTCTCCTGGTCGGTCAAGGAGGGTGAGCGCTGGGTGATCCTCGGTCCCAACGGCGCGGGCAAGACCACCCTCCTCAACATCGCCTCCAGCTACCTCTTCCCCACCACCGGCACCGCCCGCGTCCTCGGTGACCCCCTCGGCAAGGTCGACGTCTTCGACCTCCGCCCCCGTATCGGCATGGCCGGCATCGCCATGGCCGAGAAGCTGCCCAAGCGCCAGACCGTCCTGCAGACCGTCCTCACCGCCGCGTACGGCATGACCGCCACCTGGCACGAGGACTACGACGCCGTCGACGAGGAGCGCGCCCGCGCCTTCCTCGACCGCCTCGGCATGTCCGACTACCTGGACCGCAAGTTCGGCACGCTCTCCGAGGGCGAGCGCAAGCGCACCCTCATCGCCCGCGCGATGATGACCGACCCCGAGCTGCTGCTCCTCGACGAGCCCGCCGCGGGCCTCGACCTCGGCGGCCGCGAGGACCTGGTCCGCCGCCTCGGCCGGCTCGCCCGCGACCCGTACGCCCCCTCCATGATCATGGTCACCCACCATGTCGAGGAGATCGCACCCGGCTTCACCCACGTCCTCATGATCCGCCAGGGCAAGGTGCTCGCGGCGGGCCCCATGGAGACCGAGCTGACCTCCCGCAACCTCTCGCTCTGCTTCGGCCTGCCGCTCGTCGTCGAGCGCAACGGCGAACGCTGGACGGCCCAGGGACTCCCGCTCTCCTGACACCACACACCGGGATACCGGCAGCCCCCGATCACGCACCCTGTCCGGGCAGCGGCCACCGCCCTACCATGCCCATGTGGACATCGACGCATGGGTGTGGTGGCTGATCGCAGCGGTGGGACTCGGCATCCCGCTCGTCCTGACCGCGATGCCCGAATTCGGCATGCTCTCCGCAGGAGCGGTCGCCGGTGCCGTCACCGCGGCCCTCGGCTTCGGCATCGTGACCCAAGTCGTGGTCTTCGCGGCCGTCTCCGTCGCCCTCATCGCGGTCGTCCGCCCCATCGCGGCCCGCCACAGCTCACAACGCCCAGGACTGGCCACCGGCGTCGACGCCCTGAGAGGCCGTCAAGCCACCGTCCTGGAAAGGGTCGACGGCAGCGGCGGCCGTATCAAGCTCGCGGGCGAGATCTGGTCGGCCCGCGCACTCGACGCCGACCAGACATTCGAACCCGGCCAGCAGGTCGACGTCGTCGAGATCGACGGAGCGACCGCCGTCGTGATGTGACGTCTCGTCATGGTCATGTGACCGAACCGGTCCCACGGCCGCCCGCGGTCTGCGAAACTCGATCATCAGATTCATCAGATTCATCGGGATCATCAGATCCATCCGGCAGCGAAGGGCACGGGGAGCACGATGCCATCGATCATCATCGTCCTGATCATTCTGGTGGTGCTTGTCTTCATCGCCCTGATCAAGACGATCCAGGTCATCCCACAGGCCAGCGCCGCCATCGTCGAACGCTTCGGCCGCTACACCCGCACCCTCAACGCGGGCCTGAACATCGTGGTGCCGTTCATCGACTCGATCCGCAACCGCATCGACCTCCGCGAGCAGGTCGTGCCGTTCCCGCCCCAGCCGGTGATCACCCAGGACAACCTCGTCGTCAACATCGACACGGTCATCTACTACCAGGTCACCGACGCCCGCGCCGCGACGTACGAGGTCGCCAGCTACATCCAGGCGATCGAGCAGCTCACCGTCACCACCCTGCGCAACATCATCGGCGGCATGGACCTGGAGCGGACCCTCACCTCCCGCGAGGAGATCAACGCGGCCCTGCGCGGCGTCCTCGACGAGGCCACCGGCAAGTGGGGCATCCGCGTCAACCGTGTCGAGCTCAAGGCCATCGAGCCCCCCACCTCCATCCAGGACTCGATGGAGAAGCAGATGCGCGCCGACCGCGACAAGCGCGCCGCGATCCTCACCGCCGAAGGTATCCGCCAGTCGCAGATCCTCACGGCCGAGGGCGAGAAGCAGTCCGCGATCCTGCGGGCCGAGGGCGAGGCCAAGGCCGCCGCCCTGCGCGCCGAGGGCGAGGCCCAGGCCGTCCGTACGGTCTTCGAGGCCATCCACGCAGGCGACCCCGACCAGAAGCTCCTCTCGTACCAGTACCTCCAGATGCTCCCGAAGATCGCCGAGGGGGACGCCAACAAGCTCTGGATCGTGCCCAGCGAGATCGGCGACGCGCTCAAGGGACTCTCCGGAGCCATCGGCAGCTTCGGCGGCCCGCTCGGCAACAGCAACAACAACCAGCAGAGCGGCGGCACCGAGCGCCGCGAGCAGCCCCCCATCGACTGACACATACACGCAGTCGTGCATGATCAGTGAGGCCCCTCGACCTTCATGGCGGGGAGGCGACACACTGATCATGTGAGGAGATGGCTTTGTCCATCTGGGAAGCTCTCGCGGTCTTCGCCGCCGGTACGGCGGCCGGCACCATCAACACCATCGTCGGATCGGGTACGCTCATCACCTTTCCCGTCCTGCTGGCCACCGGCCTCCCCCCGGTCACCGCGACCGTCTCCAACGCCCTTGGCCTGATACCGGGATCGATCAGCGGAGCCATCGGCTACCGCGCCGAACTCACCGGCCAGCGCACCCGCGTCCTGCGCCTCGGCCTCGCCGCCCTCATCGGCGGCCTGGCCGGCGCGATGCTGCTGCTCCTGCTGCCCTCCACCGCCTTCGAGACCATCGTCCCGGTCCTGGTCGCGCTCGCCCTGGTCCTGGTGATCCTCCAGCCCCGCATCTCCAAGGCGGTCCAGGCCCGCAGGGAACGGAACGGCTCCACCGACACCCACCCCGACGGCGGACCGCTCCTCTTCACCGGCCTCATGCTCGCCAGCGTCTACGGCGGCTACTTCACCGCGGCCCAGGGGATCATCTACCTCTCCCTCATGGGCATGCTGCTCCACGACACCCTGCAGCGGCTCAACGCCGTCAAGAACATCCTCGCCGCGATCGTCAACGGCGTCGCCGCCCTCTTCTTCCTCTTCGTCGCCGACTTCGACTGGACCGCGGTGCTGCTGATCGCCGTCGGCTCCGCCATCGGCGGCCAGATCGGCGCCAAGGTCGGCCGCAAGCTCTCGCCGACGGTCCTGCGGGCGGTGATCGTCGTGGTCGGCGTCACCGCCATCGTCCAGCTGCTGCTGCGCTGACACACGAAAGCCCGCCTCCCTCCGGAGGCGGGCTTCCCCGACGCGCCGAGCCGATACGCGGAGCCGTTACGCCGCCGCCTGCGCCAGCCACTCCGGCAGCGCCGACCGCTCACCGGCACGCAGCGACAGCAGCATCGCCTCCGCGGGCGACGGCACGAACGGTTTGTGCAGCAGCGGCATCCCCGCCTGCTCCGGCGTACGGTCCGCCTTGCGGTGATTGTCCTCCGCGCAGGACGCGACGGTGTTCAGCCAGCTGTCCGCACCACCTCGCGACTTCGGCACCACATGGTCCACGGTCGTCGCGCGCCTCCCGCAGTAAGCGCACCGGTGCTGGTCCCGTACCAGCACACCCCGCCTCGACCACGGCGCCTGTCTTCGGAACGGCACCCGTACGTATCTGCAGAGCCTGATCACCCGCGGCACCGGAAGCTCGAGCTCGGCGGCACGCACGCGAAGACCGGGGTGGGACTGCTCGACGACGGCCTTGTCCTGCAGCACCAGCACCACCGCACGGTTGAGCGTCACCGTCGACAGCGGCTCGAAGCTCGCGTTCAGTACCAGCGTGTCCCGCATTGTGCCCACCTCCCGTGTGCCGGCCCAGCCCCTGTTGGCGGGCTCTGGGCTCGGATCAACTCTGGCCGGGCACGCCGCGATGGACAACGCAATATCCGCGCACAACGAAAGATGCCCGCTCCTGATCTCTCCAAGACCAGGAGCGGGCAAACAAAAGACGAACGCTCGAAGCTAGCCCCGGTTCTCGTACTCCCCGACGAGCTGGGCGCGCGCCAGTGCGTGGAACCGCAGATGGAAGCCCACGACCGCCGGCGACACATCGTCACCGGGACCCAGCTTCTCGCTGTCCACCGCGTACACGGTGAAGACATAGCGGTGCGGCCCGTCGCCGGGCGGCGGGGCGGCCCCGCCGAAGTCCTTCGACCCGTAGTCGTTGCGGACATGCACCGCGCCGTCGGGCAGCCCCTCGAACTTCCCACCCCCCGCACCCGCCGGCAGCTCCGTGACCGATGCCGGAATGTCGAACAGCACCCAGTGCCAGAACCCGCTGCCGGTCGGTGCGTCCGGGTCGAAGCAGGTCACGGCGAAGCTCTTGGTCTCCGCCGGGTACCCCTCCCACCGCAGCTGAGGCGAGGTGTCGCCGCCCGATTTCACCTGAGCGCTCTTCAGCACCGCACCGGGCTGGAGGTCATCGCTCGTCACCGTGAACGACGGAACGGGTGGATGGAAGTCATGAGGCAGCGGAGCCCTCTTCGCCTCGGTCACGTCTGAACCTCCGAATCGGCTTCTCTGCGTGTACGCGCCTACGCACACACGCTTGCGTCACCGAGCCTAGAGCCCTGGAACCCTAGAGCCAGTTACGACGGCCACCGACATCGGCGAGCCACTGGTTGAGGTAGGCGGCGTAGTCGGTCGTCCCGAAGTTGTGCAGGTCCACCTGGAAGGACCGGTACGAGTCGCTGCCCTCACTGAACAGCCCCGGCTTCTTGTCCATCTCCAGAACGACGTCCATCTCGCGGCCGTCGGCGATGAAGGTGAGCTCGACCTGGTTCAGCCCCCGGTACTGCTGCGGCGGCAGGAACTCGATCTCCTGGTAGAAGGGGAGCCGCTGGCGTGTCCCACGGATGTGCCCACGCTCCATGTCCGCGCTCTTGAAGCGGAAGCCCAGCTGGACGAAGGCATCGAGGATCGCCTGCTGCGCGGGAAGCGGATGCACACTGATCGGGTCCAGGTCGCCCGAGTCCACGGCCCGCGCGATCTCCAGCTCGGTCGTCACACCGATGTTCATCCCGTACAGCTGCTGGCCGCCGATCGCCGTGATCGGCGTCTCCCACGGGATCTCCAGCCCGAACGGCACCACATGCACGGCACCGGCCTTCACCTCGAAGGCGCCGCCGAGACGCTGCTTGGTGAACTCGATGTCCTGCTTGACCTCCTGGTCACCGCCCTCGACCTCGACGCGCGCCTGCAGACCGACGGACAGCCCCTCGATCTGCTGGTCCACCGACCCGCCCTGGATCCGCACCTCGCCCTGGACGACCCCACCAGGAACGACGTTCGCCTCGGTCAGCTCCGTCTCGACCGACGCACCGCCGGCACCCAGGCTCGCGAGCAGCTTCTTGAACCCCATGCTCCAGTCCTCCTTCTTGGTTCTGACCCCTACCTACGCGCGACGACCGTAGTCGGTTCCATCCGGCGACGAGCACGCCGGTGGCGAGTACGCTCGTACGCCATGATCGAGAGCCGCGACCGTACGCCGCTGCCCCGGGAGTTCTTCGACCGCCCGGTCCTCGACGTCGCCCCCGACCTGCTCGGCCGCACCCTGGTACGCCACACGGCCGACGGCCCCATCGAGCTCCGCCTCACCGAAGTGGAGGCGTACGCCGGCGAGGCCGACCCGGGTTCCCACGCCTACCGGGGCCGCACGGCGCGTAACGGGGTGATGTTCGGCCCGCCCGGACACGCGTACGTCTACTTCACCTACGGCATGTGGCACTGCCTCAACCTGGTGTGCGGCCCGGAGGGCATGGCGAGCGGTGTGCTGCTCCGCGCCGGCGAGATCCGGGTGGGCGCGGAGCTCGCCCGTAAACGTCGAATCTCGGCCCGCAATGACAAGGAACTGGCCAAAGGCCCGGCCCGCCTGGCCACGGCCCTCGACATCGACCGCACCCTCGACGGCGCGGACGTCTGCGTCAAGAGGAACACCCCCGACGCCCCTCTGACCATCCTCACGGGGACCCCCCCGCCCCTTGAGCAGGTACGGAACGGTCCACGGACGGGCGTCGGCGGCGACGGCGCCGACCACCCCTGGCGCTATTGGATCGCGGACGACCCCACGGTGAGCCCCTATAGGCCTCATGTGCCACGCCGCAGGGCAACTTGACTCGGCGAAGCGAGACGCCTAACGTAGCCCGAGCCGCTTGAACAGGGACTGCTGTTTACAGCCCCCGAAGCGGCCATCCACTACCTGCGACGAACCCATACCGGGTGCGATTTCGGCATGCCGAAATTAGATCCGATCGGCTCGATTATGAGCCGCCGGGGAAATCAGCTAACGTAGTGAACACGCCGAAAGGCAAAAGGCCCTCCAACGGCCACCGGAAACTAAATCCGACCCGGAAACGGAACGGAAAAGAGTCTGGTAAGGTTGGAAACACCGAAGGGAAGCGCCCGGAGGAAAGCCCCAGAGAATGTTCTGCGGGTGAGTACGAAGGAAGCGTCCGTTCCTTGAGAACTCAACAGCGTGCCAAAAATCAACGCCAGATTAGTTGATACCCCGTCTC